>JACMLD010000179.1 GCA_014379785.1 Chitinophagaceae bacterium | reverse complement strand
CGCTTGCAAAAGACATTGGCCGCGCAATGGAAGAAGTGATGGCGGATCTTGGCATGAACTGGAAGATCGGTATCAGAAATGGTGATACCGATGTAATTGAAAGGCAGCGACAGAAAAGGAATATGCCCGAGATTCTCATCATTACTCCCGAAAGTCTGCATCTCCTGCTCGCGCAGAAAGGTTATCCGGAAGTATTCAGAAACCTGCAGGTACTGGCAGTAGACGAATGGCATGAACTGATGGGAAGCAAGCGGGGTGTGCAGGTTGAACTGGCGGTATCCAGAGTGATAAACACTGCGGGCCTTATAACTCCGGTGCGTGTATGGGGCATCTCGGCCACCATCGGAAACCTTGACCAGGCAAGGGATGTATTGCTTTCGCCGGCGAAAACACGTGGCGTGATAGTAAAAGCCAATATCAGGAAAAATGTAGAGATCGAATCGATACTGCCAGATGAGATAGAGAAATATCCGTGGGCAGGACATCTCGGAATAAGGCTGGTGGAAAAAGTTTTGCCGATCATTGCCAGCAGTCAGACCACGTTGATTTTTATCAATACGCGCGGAATGAGTGAACAGTGGTACCAGGCATTGCTGCGGGTGGCACCTGAATTATCGGGGGCGCTGGCATTACATCACGGCAGTATTGAACAGGGTCTGAGGCTTTGGGTGGAGGATGCGCTGCATACGGCAAAGCTGAAAGCAGTGGTATGTACCGCGAGTCTTGATCTGGGGGTTGATTTTCGTCCAGTCGAGACCGTTATACAGGTTGGTTCTCCCAAAGGAGTCGCCAGGTTTTTGCAGCGCGCGGGAAGAAGCGGGCATCAGCCGGATGCCGTCAGCAGAATTTATTTTTTGCCTACGCATTCGCTTGAACTGATAGAAGCAGCTGCACTGAAAGAGGCCGTGGAGGAACAGTTTATTGAGAGTCGGGAGCCAATGATTCTCTGTTTTGACGTTCTCATTCAATATCTCTGCACACTGGCAATATCAGAAGGTTTTGTACCGGAGCAGGTGTATCCGGAAATAAAATCTACCCACTGCTTTCGCGAGATGACGGAAGAAGAGTGGCACTCTATTCTGCATTTTATCACCGAAGGCGGTGCAGCACTCGGACAGTACGATGAATATAAAAAAGTAGAGATCATCGATGGCCTGTACAGAATAACCGGCAGAAGAATCGCCATGCGCCATCGTTTGCATATTGGCACCATTGTGAGCGACAGTATGCTGAAAGTAAAGTTTATCAGTGGCGGTTACATCGGTGTAATTGAAGAATACTTTATATCCAGAATGGAACCCGGCACGGTGTTCACGCTTGCCGGCCGGCAGCTCGAGCTCGTAATGATCAAGGACATGACGGTGCTTGTGAGAAAATCAAACGCAACAAAATCGATTGTCCCGAGCTGGAACGGAGGAAGAATGCCACTGAGTGCAAATCTTGGAAAAAAGCTGAGGGAGCAGCTTACCATCAGTGCATCGCTGGTCAGCAGTGAGTCATTGCCCGTTGTAAAAAACAGGAAAAAGGTGGCTCCTGAACTGTCGGCTTTAAAGCCACTCTTTGAGTTGCAGGCGCGTCTTTCGCATGTGCCCAGGGCCAATGAGTTGCTGATAGAGCAGATTGAGACCAAAGACGGTTTTCATCTTTTTGTATTTCCCTTTGAAGGAAGGCTGGTGCATGAAGCCATGGCTGCCATTCTTGCCTTTCGGATCAGCAGGATAACCCCGATTACGTTTTCTTTAGCCATGAATGATTATGGATTTGAATTGCTGAGCGATCAGCCGATACCGGTAGACGACTCGAATGTGTATGAATTATTCAGTGCAGAAAATCTGCTGGCAGATATCCAGCGAAGTGTAAATTCAACGGAGATGGCTAAGCGAAAATTCAGGGATGTGGCCGTGATTGGAGGGTTGATATTCCAGGGCTTTCCGGGTGAGTATAAAAAAGCGCGGCATCTGCAGTCTTCGGCTTCTCTATTGTTTAATGTCTTTTATGAGTACGATAAAAATAACCTCCTGTTACGACAGGCGTACCAGGAGGTTTTTTATCAGCAGATGGAAGAGGTCAGGCTGAGAAATATGCTGGAGCGTATTCAGCAATCCAATATTGTCATCACGTTTCCGAAGCGGCTGACACCATTCTGTTTTCCGATCAAGGTAGACAGTATGAGAGAGAACCTGACATCAGAAAAGCTGGAAGACCGGGTAAAAAGAATGCAACTTCAGTTGAGCTCTTAATTGTTTACCAGGTATTTCCTATGTACTGTATAAAGAATGATTAATATCAACGCGAACACGATAGAAAGTATTCCAAATCCGGCGAATGCTGCAGTGCCCATAAATACGAGTATGATCACGAACGGCAGGAGTTCACCGATGAGGTAAAGATAATATCCCTGCATTTTGAGTTTACGCATCTGCATTGCACCATAAAGGCAAAGTCCGGCTGCCAGAATGCTTATCAAAAATATCGGCATGCGGTTTTCATATCCCCTTCTTGTCATTTCAAGCGCTTCAGGAGTCATCAATTTTTTCAGAAACCCGGGCATTTCATCATATTTGTCACTATTGATCATTTCTTCCATCTTGGCGAGGTTCGTTTTCGCCATAAAGAACTGATAGCAAGCCATCAGTATTGCAAACACACTACCAATGATAGTCAGTATGGTAAGCACATTCAGCCCTGAGGGAAGCTTTGGCTTTTCTGGGGCGCCAAAGCTTTGGTTCATGTCGGTCATGGTATTCTGTTTTGGTTAAGTGGAAAATCGCACTAAAAATAATCAACAGCCATCAATAAAAAAATATATTAAAGTGGTGGTTTCTTAGTTTTGCCGTCTTTACTAGTTATGAACCTGGCATATCCGTATAAATTACTCGAAAACAATCTCTGGCTGTCACCTGACCGAATGGTGTTCTGGGAGGAAGAAAAGGCAATCATCGTTTCTGATTTGCATTTTGGAAAGAGCGGCCATTTCCGGAAGGCTGGCATTGCCGTGCCCCAAAATATTTATAAGGAAGATCTGCAAAGGCTGATGAGTCAGCTGCAGTATTTCCAGCCAAAGAAAATGATTGTGGCCGGAGACATGTTTCACAGCCATGCCAATAAGGAGCTGGATTGGTTTAAAAGGTGGCGGGAAAGTTTTCCGGATACCGAGATTCTTCTGATAAAGGGCAATCATGATATTCTGAATGAGAAATGGTATGAGGAACTGGG
>JACMLD010000178.1 GCA_014379785.1 Chitinophagaceae bacterium | reverse complement strand
TTCCTCCAAAAGAGGTAAAAACCTTACTATGCGTATTCAACAACTCACCATTAAAAAGGTGCTCAGGCCTTTTATTCAATTATCCACCCAACTGGGCGTATTTACTCTTATCATTTCGTTTATCGGAATGTACGGTTGCAACTCTCTTTCCGGAAACTCGCTTGCCGCGGGCGCTCCGCCGCCTCCAGCTTTGCCGGTACTGAAACTGGGCACCAGTGCCGCCACCACCTACCAGGAATTTTCTGCATCACTGCAGGGAAGTCGCGATATAGAAATCCGACCCCAGGTAGAAGGCTATCTGGAAAAGATTTATGTTGACGAAGGAGCCTATGTCAAAAAAGGACAATCACTCTTCGCAATCAACGATAGACCATTTCGTGAGCAGGTAAACAATGCAAGAGCAGCACTATCGGCTGCAGAAGCAAACCTTTCCAATGCTGATATCAATGTGTCGAAGCTGACACCACTTGTACAGAACAATGTAATCTCCGACGTGCAGCTAAAAACATCCAAAGCGACACAGGCAGCAGCAACTGCTGCTGTAGTGCAGGCCAGGTCCATATTGCAGAGCGCATCGATCAATCTCGGATACACCATCATCACTGCTCCGGTAGACGGATACGTCGGACGCATTCCGTATAAAGCGGGAAGTATTGTTGGTACAAACGTGACCGATCCACTAACTGTAGTATCTGCAGTGAAAGAAGTATATGCTTACTTTTCAATGAGTGAGAAAGATTTCTTACAATTTGAAAGTCAATACAGCGGTACAACGGTACAGGAAAAAATCAAACAGATGCCGGAAGTTGAACTGATGCTCGCAGACAATTCAACTTATCCCTACAAAGGAAAAATCGAAATTGTGTCCGGACAGTTCAACGACAATGTCGGCACCATCAGCTTCAGGGCTTCCTTTCCAAACACTGCAGGCCTGCTGCGTTCCGGCAATACAGGTAAGATCAGGATTCCTCATGCTTTCAACACCGCGATACTGGTCCCTCAGGAAGCAACATTTGAATTGCAGGACAAAGTTTTTGTCTTCCTTTTATCAGATAGCAATAAAGTGGCCAGCACACCTATAACTGTCGCCGGTACAACGGGTCATTATTACCTGGTAGAAAAAGGTTTGCAGCCTGGGCAGCAGATTGTCTATACCGGGCTCGATAGGTTGAGAGACGGTGCCTTCATTACACCTGAACCGATGTCACTCGACAGTCTCATCAAAAAGAATCCGCTCTGACAAAGGTTTTTGCGGCCTATGCTTCATTAAGAACAAATCAAATATTTTCTGATGTTTAAGAGATTTATCGAACGACCGGTATTATCTACCGTCGTGTCTATTATATTAACGCTCCTGGGACTGCTATCGCTCTATTCACTTCCTATCACGCTTTTTCCGGATATAGCGCCACCGACCGTTCAGGTCACAGCCACCTACCCCGGCGCAAATGCTGAAGTCGTAGCAAGGGCAGTTGCCACACCACTCGAAGAATCTATCAACGGAGTAGAGAACATGACTTACATGACATCTACTTCGTCGAACGATGGCACGATGACATTGAATGTGTTTTTCAAACTTGGGACCAACCCGGATCTCGCTGCAGTGAACGTGCAAAACAGGGTTTCAAAAGCGAGCAGCCAGATACCTCAGGAGGTCCTGCAGGCGGGCATTTCCACCCAGAAGCAACAGAACAGTATGATCATGGTGCCGTTGGTCTATAGCACCGATACCACTTATGATGAAACCTTTCTGCAGAACTATGCCAAAATAAATATCATTCCGGAAATACAGCGTGTTCCGGGCGTTGGCCAGGCTCTGGTATTTGGCGCGAAAGATTACTCTATGCGTGTCTGGCTCCAGCCCGATCGTCTCACCGCGAACAATCTTTCCGCGCAGGAAGTGCTGGCAGCGATACGTGAACAGAACCTGGAAGCAGCGCCCGGCCGTTTCGGACAAAGCAGTAATGCATCTTTTGAATACGTGCTGAAATACAAAGGCAAGAATTCAAAGAATGCCGATTACGAAAATATTATCTTAAAGGCCAATCCCGATGGTTCGGTCCTCAAACTAAAGGACGTTGCCAGGATTGAGTTTGGCGCCTTTGCATACAGCGCAAACACCATGATAGCCGGCAAGCCCGGCATCGGCATAGCGGTTTTCCAGACTGCCGGTTCCAATGCAAATGATATCCTGACAGAAGTGGACAAAGTGCTTAAAAAGTCTTCGCTCTCTTTTCCAAAAGGAATCGAATATTTCAACATGTACAATGCAAAGGAGTTTCTCGATGCATCTATCAGCCAGGTAAAAGAAACCCTGATCGAAGCGTTTATCCTTGTGTTCATCGTGGTATTTATATTTCTCCAGAATTTCAGGTCCACCATCATTCCCGCGATTGCGGTACCTGTCGCTATCATTGGCACATTCTTTTTCATGCAGTTGTTCGGTTTCACCATCAACCTCCTTACACTGTTTGCGCTTGTACTTGCGATTGGGATTGTGGTCGACGATGCCATCGTGGTGGTAGAAGCTGTTCACACTAAAATGGAACGAACAGGCCTGGCCGCAAAACCAGCTACTATTCAGTCCATGAATGAAATTTCGGGTGCGATCATTTCGATCACACTTGTCATGACTGCTGTATTTGTACCGGTTGGTTTTATGCAGGGCCCTGCAGGTGTGTTCTATAAGCAGTTTGCATTTACACTTGCGATAGCGATTCTTATCTCAGCAGTGAATGCATTGACGCTCAGTCCCGCACTCTGTGCTCTGTTTCTAAAAAATCCACACGCAGATGTTAATGGAAAGAAGAAAGGTTTTTCAGCAAGGTTTTTTGACGCCTTCAATGCCGGATTTAACTCTACCACTGACCGATATGTAAAAAGCCTGCAATTTCTTATAAAAAGAAAATGGATTGCAATCGGCGCTCTGCTGCTGGTGACACTTTCTACAGTTTGGATGATGAACAAAACACCTTCAGGATTTATCCCCACAGAAGACCAGGGATTTATAGTTTATTCTGTCAACCTCCCGCCAGGTGCGTCGCTCGACAGAACGCAGAAGGCCATGAATAAAATGGACAGCCTTTTGAATGAGATGGAAGCCATCGAGCGCAGGGGCGCGGTTACCGGATTGAATTTCGTGGCCAACGCAAACAGTTCAAACTACGGCATTGGATTTATCCGGATGAAGCCACAGGGAAAACGCGGTAACGTAGATAAGATTGACGAAGTGATCGGCCTGGTAAACCAGAAACTGAGTGTTATAAAAGAGGCAAGTATTTTCCTGTTTGTATATCCAACTGTTCAGGGTTTCGGCAACACCAGCGGTTTTGAATTTATCCTACAGGATCGCACTGGAGGTGCGCTTGATAAGCTCGCTGGTACCGCATATGGACTGATCGGCGAACTGATGAAACGAAAGGAAATCGCCTATGCGTTTACAACTTTCAATACCAGCAATCCTCAGTATATGATAGATGTGAATGAGGCGAAAGCAAAACAGTTAGGCATATCGGTTAGCGACCTTCTGCAAACACTGCAGGTTTACTACGGTAGTAGCTTTGCATCAGATTTCAACCGCTTTGGAAAATATTACAGGGTGATCGTGCAGGCAGACATTGAATACCGTGCAGAACCAGGATCACTGAATAGTATTTATGTGAAGAATAATTCAGGCATGATGATACCAGTCAACTCTGTGGTATCGCTTAAGAGAGTGTATGGCCCCGAGACCGTTACAAGAAACAACCTTTTCAATGCCGTTACCATCAATGGAATGCCCAAGCCGGGCTACAGTTCAGGTGACGCTATTAATGCGGTCAGCGAAGTCTCTGAATCTTTTCTTCCGCGCGGATTTGCAACGGAATGGTCGGGTATGACCAGAGAAGAAGTTGGATCAAGCGGACAAACAGGCGTCATATTTTTGCTGAGTATCCTCTTTGTATACTTTCTTCTCGCGGCTCAGTATGAAAGTTACGTATTGCCACTGGCGGTCATTCTTTCTGTGCCAACGGGCATACTGGGTGTTTTCCTGTTTATCAATCTTACAGGAATAGAAAATAATATTTACGTGCAGGTTGGATTGATCATGCTGATAGGTCTGCTGGCCAAGAATGCAATTCTTATCGTGGAATACGCGGTGCAGAGACGAAGGGCCGGAATGGCGCTGGTCGCATCGGCACTGGAAGCCTCCAGGCTTCGACTCAGGCCAATCCTCATGACATCACTTGCATTCATCGTGGGCTTGCTGCCGCTGACATGGGCAAAAGGCGGTTCGGCACTTGGCAACCGGTCAATCGGTACAGGTGCACTCGGAGGAATGCTTACAGGAGTGGTGCTCGGTATTTTTATCATCCCGGTACTCTATGTGATTTTTCAGTACCTGCAGGAAAAAATCAGTGGCAAACCAGTTGTGAAAGACGGCATCGCACTTTCAGAATAACAATCACGAACAGGAAAACTTATTATATGTTATCAAGGATCTTTTTCAGAAATGTTTTTTTATCGCTGACCGCGCTGTTGGTGCTCAATGCCTGCAGGGTTGGAAAAGAATACAGTCAGCCGCCGGTGCTGCTACCAGAGCAGTTTACTACAAAAAGTTTTGCCGATACCAGCAGCATTGCAGATATCAGGTGGAAAAGTTTTTTTAATGATGCTCAATTGTTACAGTTGATTGATTCCGGCATTGCAAAAAATCACGATCTGCTGGTTGCCATCACGAGAATTGAGATTGCACAACAGCAGGTGCTACAAACAGCGTTCAGAAACCTTCCAACTGTTGATCTGCAGATCACCGGGCAGTATAACCGGCCTTCAAAAAATAGTTTGAATGGTTTGAGTGTAAATAATTTTCTCAACAAGAGTCATGTCGAAAATTATCTCGCTATCGTTAACCTCAGTTGGGAGGCAGATATCTGGGGTAAATTGAGTCGCCAGAAAGACGCTACAGTTGCGGG
>JACMLD010000001.1 GCA_014379785.1 Chitinophagaceae bacterium | reverse complement strand
AGGCCTCGGCGCGTCTCATGATCGTAGTGCCCGTGGCGCTGTTACTGATTTTTCTTCTTCTCTATCTCACGTTCAGATCACTAAGAGATGCCAGCCTGATTTTCACCGCCATCCCCATGGGCGCAATAGGAGGTGTGATCGCACTCATGGTCAGAGACATGCCTTTCAGCATTTCCGCGGGAGTGGGATTCATCGCATTGTTTGGAGTGGCCGTACTAAATGGGATTGTACTCATTGCAACTTTTAACCAGTTAAAAAAAGAGGGTATGACTGATCCGATCAAAAGAGTGCTCGAAGGAACAAAAATCAGGTTAAGGCCGGTGCTGATGACTGGCGCGGTGGCGGCACTTGGTTTTTTACCGATGGCACTGAGCAATGGAGCAGGAGCTGAAGTTCAGAGGCCGTTGGCAACGGTGGTGATAGGTGGACTGATCAGCGCCACGTTTCTGACGCTGATAGTGTTGCCATGCCTGTATATCATCTTTTCAAAAAAACAGGATTTACGTTCCAGGCCGCCCAGCGCAATTCTCCTGATTTTCTCTCTTGGTTTTTTCACAACATCTCCCGCTCAAGCACAAACCGTTAAAAGAGTCACGGTTGAAGAAGCGATCAGCCTTGTAAAAAACAACTTTCAGTATGAGATCAACCGCCAACAGGTCAACCAGGCAAACGCACGATACAAAACCGCGCTTGACCTTCCGAAGACAGGGTTGTTTGCGGAGAATGAAGATCTGAGACCCAGTGACAACACGGGTATTCTTAAGATCGGTTTATCACAAAGCATTGCATGGCCCGGTTTGTATAAAGCGCAACGCATCTATTACAATGAACAGGTTAAATACGCAACTGCGGGTGCCTCAGTCATCGACATTGAAATGCAGCGGGAACTCCGGACTGTGTATTATGAATTATGGTACCTGCAGGACAAACAAATTCTTTATCTCAGCCTGGACAGCATATACCGTTCTCTGAATGAGGCGGCCAAATTAAAGGTGAAGGCAGGCGACAGTCCGGGGCTGGACAGCATTGCAGCGAATGTGACTTTGAAAGAACTGCAGGCACAGATGCGGCAACAGGAAAAACAGGTACAGATACAGCAACAATTGCTGATGCAGATCCTGAACACCACAGACTATCTATTGCCCGTTGGTCGACCGCTTGAAAGACTACAGACAACAATTCCAGTGGCAGACAGCAACCACCCATCACTGGCATTGCAATCACAAACGGTAAACATTGCAAAAGCAGGTATATTGGTCACAAAAAATGAAAACAGGCCTGAGTTCTCCGGACGATTTTTTACACAGAGGCTATGGGGCGCATCGGACCCGTTTTCAGGATTTTCGGTTACCGCAGCGTTCCCGCTGTTTGGATTGAATGCTTCCCGCAACAAAGTAAGAGCAGCAGAAGCCGACCTGATGGTCAGGGAAAAACAGCTTGTGTACGACCGGCAGGTATTTAACACCAGGAAGATTCAGATGCAACAGGAAGTGGAAAAAAATGCCAGCATGCTGCAGTTTTATGATGCTGCGGGACTGGCCCAGGCCGAAGAAATCATAAAAGCCGCATCTCTTGCCTACAGAGCCGGCGAAATCGGTTTTTCTGATTTTTCCGGGTTTCTTAGCCAGGCGATCGGAATCAAGAAAAATTATCTCGAGAATCTGAATGCTTATAATCAATCTGTCATTCAATACAATTACTATATCAACCAATAGACACATGAAAAAGTTTTTCATATTTCTGCCGCTGATTGCACTGATGGCCTGCGGTTCAAGGGATGCCAATAAAGCTTCTGCTCCATCAGAAGAGTCCCACGCTGAGGGTCTGGAAGAGGCGCATGAAGAAGAGGGGATGGCGACACTCACCGAAGAGCAGATTGCAAGCATCGGACTTAAAATGGGCACAATCGAACAGAAGCAATTGACTGCATCCTTAAAAACAAACGGCATATTGAAAGTGCCGAATCAGAATAAGGCGATTATCAATTCTCTGTACAGCGGTATTGTAAAATCTTTGCTTGTACAACCGGGCAATTTTGTAAAAAAGGGACAGACGATCGCGACGGTAGCGAATCCCGAATTTTTGCAGACGCAGAGCGACTACCTGGGGGTGAAGTCAAAACTTATTCTTGCTGAACTGGAAGTTAAACGTCAGAAAGAGTTGAATGCTGGTAACGCGGGTGCTTTGAAAAACCTTCAGTCCGCTGAAGCAGATCTGCGCAATTTACAAACCGCAAGGTCCACGCTTGCCCAGCAGATTCAACTCATGGGACTTAATCCCGAAAGTCTGTCTGGTGGACGACTCGTCTCTGTCCTTTCCATAAAAAGTCCGATCAGCGGCGTAGTAAGCAATGTGATTGTACAAATGGGCAGCTATGTCGATGCCAGTACCACGGTTGCGGAGGTTGTAGACAACAACCGTTTGCATCTTGATCTTTTCGTCTATGAAAAAGATCTGCCAAAATTAAAAAACAACCAGACCATTCATTTCACCATTACAAATAATGCCGGTAAAGAATATGATGCCAAGATTTTTTCACTCGGCTCATCTTTCGAGGGCGATAGCAAAGCAGTCACCGTTCACGCCATGGTAGAGGGAGACAAAACCGGACTGATAGACGGCATGAGTGTCACTGCGGTGGTGAGTCTTAACCAGGTTACCGTACCCGCAGTGCCGGACGAAGCCATCGTAAATGTAGGCGGACAGAATTATATTTTTGTTTTGAGCGAAGGCGGGCATCATCAGGAAGATTCTGCGCACCATGAAAAAGAAACCGGAGCAGAAGATAAAAAAACGCTCAGCTTTGAAAGAGTTGCAGTGGCCAGGGGCGCCAGTGATGTGGGTTACACAGAAATAACCTTGATGAAAGAAATCCCGAAAGATGCAAGGATAGTTACCAAAGGCGCGTTTTTCGTCTCTGCAAAAATGACAAACACTGAAGGTCATGCACATTGATATGAATTTGATGTAAGAAAAAAATATTTGTAAGTGAATGCTTACGTAATTATATTCGCGTAAGTAAATACTTACATAATGTCATTTGAAGCAAGAAGAGATGTATTTCAGGCCATCGCAGATCCCACCAGGCGTCGCATCATCCACATGATTGCAACGCAGCCCTTAAACCTGAATACAATTGCCGAAAAATTTGACATCAGCAGGCCTGCCATCTCGCAGCACATAAAAATCCTCACAGAATGCGGCATGATCGTGATCCGGCAGGAGGGTCGTGAGAGATTTTGCGAAGCCAGGCTCGATGCCTTATCAGAGGTGGCGACCTGGGTGGACCAATACCGCCAGTTATGGCATGCAAAGTTTGATTCGCTGGATAACTATCTGACCGCAATCCAGAAAAAATCTAAAATTAAGCATAAAAATGAGCCATCAAGAAAGCCAAAAAGCCGGACTAAAAATCGTTCGTGATTTTAAAGCACCGATCGACCTGGTGTTTAAGGCATTTTCTCAGCCGCAAGCATTTGCCCAATGGTGGGGACCCGCTGGTATGCCCGTCTCGATCAATCGTTTTGATTTTAAAAAAGGCGGTGTCTGTCATTATAAAATGGAAGGGAACGGACAGGTCATGTGGGGTCTTTTTAAATACCAGAACATCAGCGAACCCGACCTCATTGAATTTGTCAGTTCTTTCTCCGACGAGAAAGGCAATGTCTGCAGCTCTCCGTTTCCGATGGACTTCCCCCTGGAGATATTGAACAGGGTAACACTGACAGAAAAAAATGGAGTCACCACGTTGACGCTAGACGGCCATCCGATCAATGCAACACCAGACCAGGAGGCCACTTATCATTCT
>JACMLD010000177.1 GCA_014379785.1 Chitinophagaceae bacterium | reverse complement strand
TTTCTGGCAAAAGGTAAATTCTTTTTACCAATGGTAATGTTTCTAAGGGTAAAACCGATATTTTACAGACAGTTTACATTTAGGACCCAACCAACCAAACGCCTTGAGATTTTTCAGAAATTTTATCCCGGTTTCTCCCAGAAGCTGTCTTTTCTTCATCAGCTTTTTTTGCATCGGCGTCCTGATGGCGCAGCAAGACAGTGCCGACAACCTAATCCGCGAAGCGGCCATTGCCAGCGCAATCGCTGTATACCATAAGCAGTCTGCAGATCAGGCCTGGAGATTTAATGGAACCGAGTACCAGTTTCCACGTTTTAAAATTGAAGAAAATGGGCATTTTCATTTCAAATCCAGCAACTTAACGCCCGGTTTCGTGGTATATGATCATATCCGGTACGACAGTCTGCTGCTGCTGTACGATGAGACGACCGAACAGGTTATCACACGCGATATTTATAATCTAAACCTGGTGCAGCTTGCGGCCAGTCGTATTTCAACCTTTAACATAGGCCAGGATAAGTTTATAAGATTTGAAAAAACGGACAGCAATGCAAGTGGTCTGCAAGGCTTTTATCAGTTGCTGTACGAAGGTCATACTACATTGCTCAAAAAGGAAGTAAAACAGCTTCGGGAAGAGGTCACCAGTCAGGGGGTTCTGAGGTTTATGGAATCGAAAATATCCTACCATACGCTGTACTCTGGCAGATATGTGCCCATCAAAACCAGCAGAAGCCTGCTAAACACTTTCGGCAGCCGCAAGAATGATGTTGCCAGATATATGAAGAAAAGTAAGATCGGCTTCAAACAAGACACAGAGAATTATATACTGACTGCTATCACTCATTACGATCAGATTCATTAATATGAGATATTGGTTATCCCTGTTCGCCATTGCGATATTTTTTTGTCTTTCCGCGTCCGCTCAAAAGATGGATTCTGTCTTGCTGACAGTGGAATTTAACGCCACGCCCATCCCGCGTGCACTTGCAGAAATAGAAAAACGTTCGGGTTTTCGGGTATTTTTTGACGAGCAGCAGTTTGACAGCACGAGGGTTACTTTCAGCATGACATCTGCACTTATTTCCGCCGTGATAGCAAAGACTCTGGAAGGCACAGACTTCCAGGTGGCTTTTGATCATAGTAGCAAGGCAATATTTGTAAGCAAGGGACAGGCTGTAAAAACCACCTTGCCGGAAAATCTTTTCAATGGCAACGCCCGAAGACCTGAAACCCTTACTGGCACCAGCCCGCGGCCTGTCAGGAATACGAGACAGTTAAAGAACGACACGGCTGCGACTCAAACTGCCTCTCTGGAAAATAAACTTTATCAGATTGGCAAAGCGGGTAATAAAGCAACTCCGGCCGTTACAATCGTAGGATATATCCGTGAAGCAAAAACGGGTGAGCCCATTACCGGGGCCTCTATACAAATCGAAAAACTTAAAATGGGTGTTACCACAGACCAATACGGTTACTACGCCCTCACATTGCCGCGTGGCCGCTACGTATTCAATATACAAAGCATCGGTATGCGCGATACCAGGCGCCAGGTGGTAATCAATGACGATGGCGCAATGGACATTCAGTTGCAGACCCAGGTCACCACCTTAAAAAATGTGATCGTATCTGCGCAAAAGGTTAGCAATGTCAAGGGCACCCAGATGGGCATGCAAAAAATAGATATCAAGACCATTAAACAGGTGCCTGTTGTTTTCGGGGAAGCTGATGTGCTCAGAGTCCTGCTTACATTGCCGGGAGTAAAAACTGTCGGAGAAGCGAGCACCGGGTTGAATGTAAGGGGTGGTTCAACTGATCAGAACCTCATACTTTTCAACGATGCCACTATTTACAATCCTTCGCATTTCTTTGGAATGTTCTCTGCTTTCAACCCGGAAGTGGTAAAAGAAGTTGTTTTATATAAAAGCAGTATCCCGGCACGTTATGGGGGCAGACTGTCCTCGGTTGTTGACATCAGCAGCCGCGAAGGCAACAAAAAAAACATCACCGGGGCCGCCGGCATCGGACTTCTCACAAGCCGCATCGATATCGAAGGTCCCATTATCAAGGACCGTTCATCTTTTATCATTGGTGGCCGAACTACCTATGCAAACTGGTTGCTCAATCTGTTGCCGGATCAATACAAAGACAGCAAAGCGGGATTTTATGATGTGAACCTCAACATCTCTCACGAGATCAACAAGAATAACACGGTTTATCTTACAGGCTATCTGAGCAAGGATCGCTTCAATCTTAACAGCGACACAGTATATAGCTATGGTAATCAGAATCTGTCGCTCAAATGGAAGCATGTGTTTTCTAATAAACTGAACTCACAAGTCACGACCGGGCTAGACAGGTATTACTATGATATTTACAGTGATCGCAATCCGGTAAACGCATACAAAATGGGTTTTGATATCAATCAGACCTATCTAAAAATGCATTTTAATTACTACCTCAGTTCCGAACATACTATCGACTTCGGTGTAAACTCAATTTACTATAAACTGCATCCCGGCAATTTCAAGCCACTCGGGAAAGAATCACTCATATCTCCTGATAAGATTGCCCCAGAGCAGGCACTGGAAAGCGCACTCTATGTAAATGACAGGTTTACCATCTCCCCTTCTTTTTCTGTTGAAGCAGGCTTGAGATATAGTGTCTTCAATTCAGTAGGGCCAAACGATGTAAATCAATATGCGCCTGGTCTGCCAAAAACGGTTGATAACCAGATTGGGGTAACAGCTTACAAAAAGGGTCAGTTTATGAAGACATATTCCGGCCCCGAGTACCGTGTTTCCGTGCGCTATGCACCTACTGAAAACTTTTCAATAAAAGCCGGATACAATACACAAAGACAGTATATCCATATGCTTTCCAACACCGCGTCCATCGCACCAACGGATATCTGGAAGCTCAGCGATCTCAATATCAAACCTCAATTCGGCGACCAGGTGTCTTTGGGTTTCTATCATAATTTCAAATCAAACACTATCGAGACCTCTCTCGAATTTTATTACAAGAATATCCGCGACTATCTCGATTATAAGAGTGGTGCGTCGCTTGTGATGAACCATCACATCGAAACGGATGTCATCAATACAAAGGGCAAGGCTTATGGCGCCGAATTAATGATCAAAAAACTTACCGGTAAACTCAATGGCTGGGTAAGCTACACCTGGTCGAGGGTATTGCTTAAGATGGATGATCCATCAGCCGGCGAATTGATCAATGGTGGTAATTTCTATCCCTCCAATTACGATAAACCACATGACGTGACCCTGATTGGAAACTATCGAGTCAATCACAGATTCAGTATCTCTCTCAATGGTACCTATAGCACAGGAAGGCCAATCACATTGCCTGTAGGCAGATTTTTCTATTCAGGATCATATCGCACATTATATGCCGACCGAAACGCACACCGGATACCTGATTTTTTCAGAATGGATTTCTCGATGAATATCGAAGGCAATCATAAAGTGCGCCAGAAGACCCACAATTCGTGGACTATCGGGTTGTACAATCTCACCGGAAGAAAAAATCCTTACTCAGTGTATTATGTATCGGAAGGCGGCGCTATCAACGGTTACAAACTTTCCATTTTTGGAAGCATCATACCATTTGTTAATTTTAATATCAGGTTTAACAATGACCACAAAAAATAAAATGATCAGGAGCGCTGTTGTCGTCGTCTGTTTGTTTGCTGCTGTCTATTCCTGTAAAGACAAGTATGAAGCGCCGGTGTCTTCCCCAAAGACGGGATACCTGGTTGTAGAAGGCGTCATCAATGCCGGCACGGGACCAACAATTATTATGCTTGGCCGTTCAGTGCCGCTGCCTGAAAGAACGCAGGTGAAGGAAACCGGCGCCCTGGTGCAGGTGGAAGGTAGCAACAGTTCTGTTGTGACCCTTACCGAAGTGTCGAACGGCGTTTATCGCCATGCTCAGTTAACCCTTGCCAACGGAGTGAAATACCGGCTGAAAATCAAGACCATGACAGGAAATGAATATGTGTCTGAATTTCAGGATGTAAAAATCACACCCGTTATTGACAGTGTGTCGTGGACAAGGGACGCAAAAGGAGTAGATATTTTTATCCATGCTCAAGATGCCCAGAACAAAACGCGATACTACAAATGGGAGTTTGAAGAAACCTGGCAGTACCATTCAAGGTTTTCTACTTTTTTGAGGTATAAGGTTACACCGATTCCAAACAGACCACCACTTGTAGAACTGGTGGTAAACGACAATGGCACCACAATCGATACCATCTACAAATGCTGGCAGGGTGCCACTTCCACAGAAATCGAGATCGGTTCTACCGCAAAACTTTCTCAGGACCGGGTCTACCTGCCAATCCAGCATATAGAACAAGCGTCCTTGAAACTCAGTGTGCTGTATAGTATTTATGTAAACCAAACCGC
This sequence comes from Chitinophagaceae bacterium, assembly GCA_014379785.1. GTDB lineage: Bacteria > Bacteroidota > Bacteroidia > Chitinophagales > Chitinophagaceae > JACMLD01. The sequence continues at coordinate 17,974 of JACMLD010000177.1, read as the reverse complement.
GCTGTCGAAAAGAGGCTATGAATTTTTTGAGAGAATGAAGAAAAATTCGGAATCGGTGGGCAGTGTTTTTGATCCGCAGCCTTCGGAGATCAGAGGAAATATTGTATGTACAAACGACCCGTCTGAAATTGTGATAGGATTTGTCGAAGTCAGTTCCACTGTCAACAAACGTGTCTTTATTGACAATCGCAATTTGCCGGGATGGGGTTACAGGCAAAGTTGTGTGGAGCCGATTACAATCCTAAATAACCCGGACAGCGTACTGGCTTCCTATTTTCAGGGGCAGTTGCCAGTAGGAATCGTATCCACAAAGCCTAATGGAAGTATAGATTATTATGCCGCTGCCGAAGGCATATGTGTGGATTGCACGCTTAGAGGATCAAACAAAAAACCACCATTCTGGCCATAATGACAACAGCAACTTCAATGGGAACCGGACGTAAGTTATTAGCATGCATTTCCATCGTTGCCAGCTTCGTTTTCTGGCAAGATGCAGCGGCACAGTCAGCAGCCAGCCACCCTGCTGAAGTTTTGATCAACCACACAAAATCCACGCTGCAGGAAAAGCTTTTTGTGCATACCGACAAAGAGTTTTACGTTGCCGGCGAGCTGCTTTGGTTTAAGGTTTATTATGCCGATGCTTTTTTGCACCAACCGCTTTCGTTGAGCAAGGTTGCCTATGTGGAGCTGATGGATAGTAGCGGAAACGCCGCCTTGCAGGCGAAGGTGTCGCTGGATGAACTCAATGGCAATGGTTCCTTTTTCCTGCCTGTTGATTTGCCCTCGGGCAGTTATACATTGAGGGCCTACACAAGCTGGATGAAAAATTTTCTGGTGGAATATTTTTTCTATAAAAAGATTGAAATCGTTAATACGAGGTCAGGTGAATCAACACTTAACACCCAATCAGATGAGGCCGAGCCCCATATTAATTTTTTTCCGGAGGGTGGCAATTTTATTGCGGGGCGTCAGAACAGGCTTGGTTACAAGATCACAGACGGCTTCGGAAAGGGGCTCAATGCAAGATGCGCGCTACTAGGTGAGCAGGGTGATACGATTCTTCGCTTTCGTCCACTGCAATTTGGCATGGGACAGATCCTCATGACTCCTGATGCGGGGAAAGCATACACAGTAGTGATTATACTTGAAGATGGAAGAAAATTTATCGAGCAACTCCCCGCCCCTCTTGCATCGGGCATCTCCATGACTGTTGATCGCAACGAACAGCAACAAATTGAAGTATCGGTACAATCCTCTGTAGAGACCGGTCTTTACCTCGTTGCCCATACAAGAGGACTTGTAAAGCTGGCTCAGGCGATGAATACAAAAGACCTGAAGGCCGGCTTTATTATCAATCCCGCACTGCTCGGTGATGGTATTTCGCATATCACCATTTTCAATGCAGAAAAAAAGCCTGTTTGCGAACGTCTATATTTTAGATATCCAGAGAATGAAGCAAATCTTCAAATAAAGCCATCTAAAATTTCTGCTGGCATAAGGGATATCGTATCAGTCGATCTTGAGCTCAGGGAGGCATCGGTGGTAGCATCGGGCGCAAATCTTTCGATGTCGGTGTACCGGGTGGATTCCTTGCAGGCTCAGCGTGAGGAGGATATCTTTACTTATCTCTGGCTTTCATCGGACCTCACTGGGTATATAGAATCACCCGCCTATTATTTTGATCCCGCAAATACCAACCGTGCAGGGGCAATGGATAACCTGATGCTAACGCAGGGATGGCGAAGGTTTCAGTGGCAGGACGTCCTTGCAGGCTCGGGCGGTAAGGTTCTGTTTGCACCGGAGATCACGGGTCATATTATAAATGGAACAGTAATCGATAGCAGGACAAACAGACCCGCAGCGGGTATAAATGGCTATATAGCCGCACCCGGACCTTACACGGTTTTCAGACAAAGCGTAAGCGGAAACGATGGCTCTATTAAGTTTGATGTCAAAGGCTGTTATGGGGGAAATGAACTTATTGCGCAAACATATATCGATCGCGACAGCATTTACCGCATTGATATAAAATCCCCATTCTCAGCCGAAAAATACTTTCCTGATCAATCACCTCTGATAGTTAAACAGCAATATCTCACAGAGCTTCTTGGTCAAAGCATCAGCGCTCATGTACAGAATGTATTTGTTGCACCCGCTCAGCAACATATGATCAGAAGCGGCTTTGACAGCTCAACTTTCTACACAAATACCGATGAGCGTTACCTGCTCGATAACTATACCCGATTCACCACAATGGAAGAAGTGTTGAGAGAGTATGTAAGGAGTGTCAGTGTGCGTAAACGTGCCGGCGGATTCGCTTTGCACGTTTATGATGCGGGTAAAGATGAAATATTTGAAAACGTGCCTCTGGTACTGCTTGACGGTGTGCCGGTGTTTAATACCAATAAACTGCTGGAAGTGGACCCTCTCAAAATCGAATCAATTGATGTTGTGTCGCGTAAGTATTTTTTCGGCGGTGCATCCTACCAGGGTCTGGTAAATATGAAGACCTATCGTGGAGATCTCGGCGGGTACGAGTTAGATCCCAATGCAATAGTAATTGACTATGAAGGGTTACAACTGCAAAGAGCATTTTACACACCATCATATGAGGTAGATTCTATCAGAAATTCTCACCTCCCCGATTATCGAAATGTAATCAGCTGGAAGCCTGATATTTCTATTAAGGAGAACGGACGCGCTTCAACGAGCTTTTTCACATCAGATATAAAGGGTCGTTTTGCGATTGTTGTGCAGGGCCTTACCCATAATGGAAAACCTGCCAGGGCCACCACTTATATTGATGTCAGGTAAGGTCTCACAATCTGCTGCTTACATATCATGATTATGGCACAATCCTTGTTTAACTATGGGTACCCCCGCCAAGAAATAAACCATCCCCTGCCAGGAAAAGGTTTTTTATTTCTAATCTATAAATCTCACAGTATGAAAAAAACGAAAATGGCCTTTCTGGCATTCTCGGTAGCTACGGCTGGATTGTTTGCATTCACCGAAATTCAAACGGGTTCAATAAAAGGAACAGTTACACCGGTAGATGGCGCAGCCAGGGTTTGGGCAGTCTCTAGTACAGATACATTGAAAGCAGCGATTGAACAGGGTGGTACATTTGTGATTGGCAATGCCAAAGCGGGTACATACCGGGTCATCGTGGAAGCGAAGGCACCATATAAAAATCAGGCTAAAGACAATGTAACGGTGACTGATGGTCAGCCAACAGATGTCGGAGAAATTAAACTGGAGCAATAATTTTCAATTTCTTAGTTTCCAGAAACGTACCTGGGCTCATTAATTTGACCCGGGTATTTTTTTGTCCATATCCGTGGATTTAACCGTTCCCACTAAAAAACATATATTCGCTCCAAATAAAGTGGAAAAATGGAAGTGAAAACCCTATTCGAGCAGGCCGTATCAGACAGTAAATCATTGCCCGACCGTCCAAGCAATGAAACACTGCTCCAGATGTATTCTCTCTACAAACAGGCTACCGAAGGTGATGCGAATGGCGAAGCGCCAAATATGTTTGATTTTGTTGCCAAGGCAAAATATGAAGCATGGTCTTCATTGAAAGGCAAAACATCGGAAGCAGCCATGCAGGAGTATATAGCTCTTGTAGACAAGCTGAAATCTTAAAGTTTCCCTGTTATATCGCGGTAAATGCCGGAAAAAGTTTTTCCAACAGTTTCATAACTGTAAAGGGCAGCCGATTTTTTCGCCATGTCGTACCGATCAAATTTTTCAAGATTATTTATTACCTCATTGATGGCTGCAATAAATGCTGGCAGGTCAAGTTTTGGTACCAGTCGTCCGTTTGATTCGGTGATCACTTCAGGGATGCCTCCAACTGCGGAAGAGATCACTGCTACCCCACTGCAAAGCGCTTCCAGAACCACGCAGGGCAAGGCTTCATAGCTGCTGAAATGAATCATGATATCCGCCTGTTTTAACTGTCGGGCAACTCCGGCATAATCCTGTAGCCCGGTGATAAATGCCCGCTTCCCTAAGAGGTCGTGTCTTTTCAAAAAAGTTTCGACCTCCGCATTCTGAGGGCCGATAATATAAAACTCAAAATCATTCCTCATTACGCTGAGTTGCCTGACGGCTTCCACAATCAGCATAATGTTTTTTACTTCGTCGAGCATGGACGAGTGCACCAGCCGGATTATTTTTCTACGTTTGTTTTCTACCGGTGAAAAAAGATGGGTGTCAACCACATTCGGTACGATGGTGCATTTTGTATTTTTATTGAATGCATTGATCTGGTCGGCCTGATCCTGTGAAACAGCGATCACTGCTTCGGCATTGTTTAAAATGCTTTTTGTAAGGTAGCGCTGATGGGCAGGGACGGTATAGATATTCTCAGTCAGTGCCCGGCTATAGCCACCCCAGTGTTCCATTACTATGTATTTCCAGCCCTTTAGTTTTTTCAGCGCCAGCGCCACCAGTCCGGCTTTCCAGGCAACACCCACTTGTATGAGTGCGGGTTTTCCAAAAGTTTTGACGATGTGCCTGAGGATTCTGCGATGCGCAGCGATATAGCTTTGTGCAGAAGCGAGTCGCGACAACACCGTTCCTGACCGAAACTTTTCCTTATAATAAACGATGTATTCATGCAGGCTGCCGTCATGATTTTCTACTACCTCTTCATCCATTTCCTGCGCTCGTTTGACTACAAAGACGGAAACGATGCTGTTGTAAATGCTTGCGGCCCGTGCATGACGTTGCTGAAAATCGCCGGTGTAGATATCCACCGTACTGGGATACCAGCTGTTTTGCCAGAGAATCACTTGTTTTTCGCCGGACGCGTTTTCTGAGGCTTTAGTTTCCGGCATTGTTAAAAAATATTTTCTTTATTTTTTTCAGATCGTCTCTGTACGGAATGAAGAAATCACTCAAAGGCACGCCGTACTGACGGGTAAAAACTGTCAACAGGTATGCAAAGCAAAGTACATAAGCGATAGAGCTCACTGCGGCAGCCCCGTAGATACCGTATCGGGGAATGAAAATCAGATCCCCGATAACTATAAAAATCAAACCTATGAGGCAGCATTTAAGATTGGTGGAAACCCTGTCCTTGCCTGAATTGTAAGCAGACATCAAAGCGATTCCCGAGAGCGAAAGTATGCCCGGAATCAGAAAGAGAAAAGGAATATATATTTCTGAAAAAGAAGAACCGTAAACAAGTGGGAACAGCCAGCTACCGGTAAGGGCGAGTACCAGCAAGACCGAAAGATAAACGAGTAAAATTCCTTTCACCATCGCCGGTAACCACATATTAACCTGTTCACGAAAGCCCCCTGCTGTTCTTGGAAAAATCGTTCCTGCCACAATCGCTGGCAATAATAGAAACATCTGACCCACCTTTGACACCTGGATATAATTGCCAAGATCACCTTCCTCACACACCACACATATTTTTTTGACGAACCAATAATCAATTCTGTACAGGAGGAAAAAAAGAATATTTGCGATAAATGCCACGGAAGAATACCGGAACAACATTTTCATGTTCTGAAAATCCGGCAACGCGAATTTTGGACTGATGTCCCGCTGGCTCATATAGGCAATGGCCAACAACACACCCTGCACTACAAAGTTAAACATGTAGAGCTTCAGCACGAGGTCCTGCAGGCCGGGACCTTCTTCCAGATAGAATATCGCCGCAATGGATATTGCAAGAATAGTATTCGTCAGGGTGAGTATGATATTCGGTCTTGCAAAGCTGGAGCGGGCGTAGAAAAGTGCACAAAAAAAAGTAGTGAGCAGATTGCCCGTGACATATGTAAATGTGAAAAATAAAAATTGCTGCCTGCTTTCGCTTTTATCCGGGTCATTGTAAACAGTGAGCACGAGCAGTCCAATCAGAATGGAGGCGAGACTGCTCCAGATCAGGCTAAGGGTGGAAAGTTTTGCTGGTGATATTTCGTTTTTTGATGAAAAAAATGTCATACCACTTTCTATACTCAGACTGATCAACAGCAGAATAAATGAGAAGTTGTTGGTGATATAGTAAAGCCAGCCGCTTCCGCTCGCCTCAAAATTTCTGGCAATCAGAACATTCAGCAGTAGAACCGAAAAAAAATAAAGCCCGCGCCATAAGACGCTGCCAATGAGTAATTGCTTGAATTTCATGTAGTGTCAAAATAACCCGCACAAGTCTCTTACAAAGTCATAAGAGCTTTTGCAATGATTATTTCAGTGCTTTAATAATGTCAATGAAGTCGGCCGCAACAAGAGACGCACCACCAACCAATCCGCCATCCACATCCTTGCTGCCAAAGATTTCTACGGCATTGGAAGGCTTCACGCTGCCGCCATACAATATCGATATCTGTTCGGCTACTTCAGAGCCATATTTTGCTGTCAGCACGCTTCTGATATGGGCGTGCATTTCCTGCGCCTGGGCTGTAGAAGCTGTCTTGCCTGTGCCAATCGCCCAGATTGGTTCGTATGCAATCACAATATTCAGCATGGTGTCCGCAGACAAATGAAAAAGTGATTCCTTTATTTGTGCTTCCACATGAGTATTCTGATTGTTGCTTTCGCGCACCGGTAGCGGTTCACCACAACAAAATATGGGTGTGATGTGATTTTCGAGCAGTATATCTATTTTCTCTGCGAGCTGCTGACTGGTCTCCTGAAAGTATTCTCTTCTCTCGCTGTGGCCAACCAGGCAATACTTAATGCCAATAGAGTGCAGCATTTCTCCGGCAACCTCGCCGGTGTAGGCGCCGCTTTTTTTATGATGGCAATTCTGCGCAGAAATATTGAAACTGCTTTCATCTGATACCAGGCTTTTTGCCATTATGAGGTATGGAAAAGGCACCGCAAAGATCACTTCGTGGTGCAGGGCAGGTTTCAGGTCGGCTTTCAGAATATCATCCAGCAGTTTTTCTCCCTGCTGATAAGTACAATTCATTTTCCAGTTGGCCGCTGCTATCTGTTTGCGCATTTTTCTATTGTTTATTGTTGGTCAAAAATATGTTGCAGTGTCTGTATTTCCTTTTCCGAAATTTCCTGATTTTTTAGCTTTTTCCAGTTCGCAATATCTTCAATTACCTTATCCCATCGATACCTTTCTTTCACTCCCCACGTAAAGCTCGGAATATGTTTCACCGTAAGCTCTCCTCCAAATACATTGCAGCAGGCGCCTACAACCGTTCCGGTGTTAAAGGAAGTATTGATGGATGCTCTTGAATAGTCACCCATCAGCAGTCCGCATTTGGTGCCTGCGGGAATGAACTGGCCGGTAGATTCATCCCATACTTTTACAATGGCTGCGGTATTTTTTATATTGGAGTTGGTCGTGCCCGCGCCGAGATTGCACCATTCACCCAGTACCGAGTCACCCAGATATCCGTCATGCGCTTTGTTGCTGTTGCCAAAGATGACCGTATTTTTTATCTCGCCACCCACGATGCTGTTCGGTCCGATGGTAGTGGCACCATAGATTTTTGCACCCATCTTCACTACTGAGCCTTCGCAGGCTGCAAAGGGACCTCTGATCATTGCACCGTCGAGAATGCTCACATTCCTGCCGATATAGATTGGACCCTGCTCTGCATTCAGGTGACAATGCTCCAGCTTCGCACCTTCCTCTATAAAAATATGAGCAGGATTTGTGCATTTTACATGAGAAGGGATCGGTGATGAAACCCTGTTCTCTGTGAGGAGCATGAAGTCTTCCCGGATAGCCCAGTCGTTGTATTCGAAAATATGCCAGGGATGTTGAAGGATTCTGATGCCATTTTGTTTTACAAAGTCATCCTGCGGGTATTCCCCTTTCAGCAATGCCTGTACAAAAAAGCGGGAGGGTACAATATTCCCGGCAAAAACTGCGGGAGTAGACAACGCCTCTTCTGCGGGAGAATCGAGGTAATCGTCGCCATTGACACGGACTTTCCTCCCCAGCAGAAACTGCCATTTTTCCCGGATCGTAAAAATTCCAATCCTGATATCTGATGAGGCTCTTGTTAATGTGAAAGGGTATAGACTTTTTCTGGTTCTGCTATCGTCGAGAATAAGTTGGATCATCGGCGAAAGTTAGCAAAAAAAATCCCCTCCCGAAGAATCGGGAAGGGAAAAGTATAGCCATGAAAAACAAATCTTCTGTTCAGCACCAGGCTGACCAATATATTAGGCTTTCTTAGCGTATTTCTTGTTGAATTTGTCGATACGACCAGCAGTATCAACCAGCATTTTCTGTCCTGTGAAGAATGGATGTGAAGTGCTTGAAATTTCCAGCTTTATAAGCGGATACTCGTTGCCATCTTCCCATTTCACTGTCTCTTTTGTCTGCGTTGCAGAACGGCTGAGAAACGAAATGCCATTTGACATGTCTTTGAATACTACGAACCGATAATTTTCGGGATGGATACCTTTCTTCATAATTCTTTATTTAAGGCCGCACGGATTTTGCCGTGCTGTTTGTTTACAAAGGCGCAAAAATACTGCGAAAACGGGGATTTGCCAAACGAAAGTTGGACTAGCTGCGCATGTTTTCATACTGGAGGGCCAGACCCAGTTCGGCCGACTTACAAAGCTGTATAACTTCCTGTAAATCATCGATTTTCTTTGAAATTACCCTGACTACGTCATCCATAATCTGCGGCTGTACCTTCAGACCGGAGTCTTTTATGAGTTTCACGATCTTCTTGGCGTCTTCCTGTTTGAGGCCATTTCTCACCTGGACTTCCTTTTTCACTGTTTTTCCGCTTTGGTAAGTTTCTTTCGAGAAATCGAAAGCTTCCGGGGCGATTCCCTGCTTGTGGCTGCGACTGATCAATACATCGAGCAACTGGCGCATTTTCATGTCGTCGTCGGTCTCTATATTCAACTTGTATTCTTTTTTATTTAGGTCGATGACCACATGGGCGTCTTTGAAATCGAACCGGTTGGTGATTTCTTTTTTAACGACGTTGATGGAATTGTCGAGCGCCTGGGCGTCAACTTTTGATACGATATCGAATGAAGGCATAAATTAGTTTGAGGGACTAAAGTAGGCAATAAGTTGATTAGTTGAATGGTTGATTGGTTTCGGCGGGGAGATGCACAGCGCCGGATGCTGTATTGCCCACGCCGCTGTGTTCCTTCTTTGTCGCTATGGATAAGTCATCGCTTCAGGGCCCGAAGGAGCCAAGGCGGCTTAGGCCAATACAGGCATCCGCCCCACAATCTCCCTGATTTTTTGAGAAGCGAGGTAATGCAAAATCCCGGTGTCTCATAAGGCACCGGGATTTTACTATTTAACTATTTTACTATTTAACTAATGAACCATCTAACTAACAACTTCTCTTCTGCTAACAAAATAACTAAAAAATTTTTACTGATCTATTGCTGCCCTCCTGCCCTGTTCTGCTCGTCATTTGCCCCTGTTGCACGGCGGCGTGCCTGTGGCACCGATGATTTGCCAAAGCGATAGCTGAAAGTGACGGTAAGATTGCGGTTGTCCCACTTGTTTCTCACCTGAACATCTACATTGCTGTAGATCGTATGGCCGCGGTATTGCTGCCAGTGAAAAGGATCTCTCAGACTCATACGGAGGGTGCCGTTGCCTTTTAATACTGTCTTCTGTGCTCCAAGACTCAGGAAGTACATGGGCTCTGATATAGACAACTGCTCAACTCCTTTACCACGATAAAAACCACTCACTTCAGCCGACCAGCCTTTCTTAAATGTAAAAGTATTGGTCACATTGATCATAAACGAGTTGTAAGAAAGCGACAGATCATCATTCTTTCCAGAAAATGAATTATAATAAATGCCTTTATATTCATTGTGAAAAAAGTTTGCAAAAACATTGGCATTATACCAGTTGCCGACCTTTATGGGGGCATTGATGCTGACGCCGATATTCTTATACTTAGCCACGTTCTCAGTGGTCAGAAAAGTATTCTGGTCGGTAAAACTTTGCTTTAGCAACTGGCTGATCACATCGTCTGTCACAGTATAATTGAACGAAGTGGAAAGACCATTCTTATAAGAATGGCGGAGCTCAAAGTTGTTGGTGTATTGCGGCGTCAGGTAAGGATTTCCCTGGCGGTAGGAAGTGGAATCGAGAAACCAGAGGAAAGGATTCAAATCCTGATAGTTCGGACGACCAATTCTGCGGCCATAAGAGAAAGTAAGCGTATGCGCCTTGCTGGCTTCGTAATTCAGATACATGGTTGGGAACAGGCTGGTATAATTGCGTGTGAATGTGGAATCATTTAATACCTGCTTACCGCTGGCAATTGTATTCTCCAAACGAAGGCCTGCCTGCGTGCTCCACTTTTTCCATTTTTTGTTGATACTAACATAAGCCGCATTGATATTCTCCTCGTAGATGAAATGGTTTGACCTGTCATCCGGTACAAATACCCCGCCTTTCAGCCTTTCATATTTTACTTCGTTGTCGTTCTTCACATAGCTGATTTTGATACCGGCTTCAAATCGCATATCGTTCTTAAGTGGATGTGTATAATCAGATTTCACACTGTAGATATTGATTATACCGGGGATGTCACCTTTCAGGGTCAGATTGCCGGCCTTTCCGCCATTCGCATCGAAGACATCCGTAATGAGCATGGTTTTGGAACCATTGCTGTATCCTACATAATCAAAGTCTGCTGTTATTTCACGACCGGTGGAATCGAAGGTATGCTTGTAATTGAAGTTGCCAGAATAGTTGAAGAAGGTAAGCTTATTGGTAGTGGTGGTAACCAATGTTGACAAAAGATTGCCATCCGGGTCTCTGAATTGCTGATTTGTATAAGGCGTTGGTCGGCCAAAAAATCCGAAGCCGTTCAGGACAAAACCAAAAACATTCTTTTTGTTGGCATAATAATCTGCACCAAGTTTCAGCGTGTAGTTATTGTTACGTCCTTCGAAATTATTTGTTGAGTAAGCAACGGAATTCAAACTGCCATCGGGTTCGAAAAGTTTTCTGGTCAGCTCAAGATCCGACTTACCCTCCCGGTAATTGTAGTTGAAATTCCCGAAGTAATTCATCTTGTTCTTGCGGTAATTCATGTTGATGCTCGTGCTGTTTCTCAAAGGCGCGTAATAGTTACCGTTTCTTTCATACAGGCTCACTGTTCCACCTTGAGTAATGCTACCGTTAAAACCATCGTTACGGCTTTTCTTTGTCTTGATATTGATGATGCCCGAATTGCCACTTGCATCGTATTTGGCAGGCGGATTTGTCATGATCTCTATCTGATCGAGTGCCGAAGCAGGAAGGTTTCTAAGAAGGTTTGCAAGATCCGTTGCCGATAAATAGGTTTGTTTACCGTCCATCATCACAATCACACCCTGCTTGCCTTTGAGGCTGATAGCTCCATCGTTACTCACAGAAATGCCAGGAGATTTTTCCAGGACTTCCAAAGCACTCGCGCCGGCATTCGTTGGCGCTGCTTCAACGTTGATCACTGTGCGATCAATTTTTTGTTCAACGAGCGGCCTTTTTCCTACTACTGTTACCCCACCGAGTTCTTTTGAACTCTGCTGCAATCTGATGGCCGGCACGTTGAGATCCTTGCCATTCAGTTCGACTGCGGTTGTCAGCAGAGCGTGCCCAACAGCTGTAACAGAAAGGATATATTTTCCTGATGCAAGTTTTTCCATTTCAAAATTGCCTGTCTTATTGGTGACGGAAACTTTGATTAGGGATTTATTATCTGCTTTCAAAAGCTGTACAGTAGCGCCTTCCAGCGGTTTGCTTTCATGATCTGTTACCTGACCGGTAATTTTTCCCGACTTCTCCTGCGCTGACACAAACAGCATTGAAAAAAGAAAAGTGAGGGCTGTTATAAACTTTTTCATGGTTATACTTTAAGGCTTATAGGTTTTAACGCCGCAAAAATGAATACAAGCATTTAAATAATCTATCGCAAAGTTGTGAGTGGCTATTTCCGAATAATGAATGGTGGGAATTAGTTTCCGCCTCCCACTTTTACACGGTTCTGTTCGTCAGATGCGCCATTTCTCTTACTGTTCTGTGGCCCCTTGATAGGTTTACCAAAACGATAGGTAAACGAAACGCTTGCTACTCTTGAGTCACGATTGTTTTGAAACGATGCTTCGGTACGCTGAAAATTGATGTAACCGCTGGCCTTGTTTGTAAGGAAGATATCTCTGATGTTGAGTCGCACACTTCCCTTTCCTTTCATCACCTGTTTGCCAACACCAGCATTCAGCTGTCCCATCGACTTGATGATTATCTGACCTTCGATTCCCTTTGTTCTGTACCAACCGCTGAGTTCAGCACTCCAGCCTTTGTTGAATTTGAATTGGTTGTTTACGTTGAAAGTAACATTGGATGCAGAGACATTCAGCTCCTCATTATTGAGTATACCAGTGTACTTGCTGTAATTGTAGTTGCCGTAGAGTGAAGCGTTCCACCATTTTGCAACAGGCACCTGTGCGCTCATGCTGAATCCTGCAGTGTTTCTGAGGCCGATGTTGCCCCGACTTACCACTGTTGCATAATCTTTCTGACCGAATACTTCGTTGATCAGATTTTTTGTTCTGCCGTAGTTTACTGTGCTCGTCAGATATCCTTTGAAAGTATGAGAGAGTTCAATGTTTGTTGAATACTGTGGCTGCAGAAATGGATTGCCTGCTTCGTATGTGTAGTTGTCTATGAAGAAAAGGAAAGGATTGAGATCCTGGTAATCGGGTCTGTCGATTCTTCTTCCCACTGATGCGCCGAACTGGTGACTCTTGCCGGCTTTGTAGCTTACAAAGATGGTAGGGAATACATTCGTGTAGCTCCTGCTGAAACTCGAATCTGGTTTCTGCGGATTGCCCAGCTGATGCCCTTTGTATTGGGTATTTTCAAATCTGAAGCCTGCCTGCACTCCGAATTTCTTATACTCTTTGTTCAGATTTACGTATGCAGCATTGATGTTTTCTGTGTATTTGAAATGGTTTGTCTTTTCGTAATCAACATGTGCATTGCCGGCAAGCACATTGTAGTAATTGGCAGAATTGTCGGTATTTACGTAGCTCGACTTAAGACCTGCTTCAAACTTCATCGATTTTGACAAAGGGTGAGAATAATCAACCTTGGCACTGTATATGTCGATGGCCACGGGGATATCGCTGACCAACTCTGTCTGACCTTTTTTAACCCATGAAGGATCAAATGATGCATTCATGAAACTTTGAACGCTGTTGGCCCTGTAACCTGAATAGTCGATGTCGGCGGTGAGCTCGCGACCGGTAGAGTCAAACTGGTGACGCAGGTTGAGGTTTACCGCTCCATTCTTCCATTTGCCATCATTTTTGCCGCTGGCGTAAACAATTGAATCAACCACTCCTGCTTTGTCCTTCAGGTAGGATGTGTTATAGTTCTTTTGATATTCGGGATTGATAAAACCAGAAGCTACAAAACCAACAGTGGTTTTCTTGCTGATGAAATAATCAACACCTACTTTAAGGTTGTTGCTGCTACTGCTTCTTGGCATGTATGCCTGCTGGTCAAAAATCGCGTTGACGGTTTTGCCATCCGCTTCTTTGTAAACGCGGTGAATATTGAGTTCGTTGAAACTGCCATTTCTGTTAAAGCTATAATTCATAAAGGCGTTGAACTTACCATTGCGATAGTTCATGTTCAGGCTTTCATTTGTTCTCCAGTACTTTCCCTGGGAATATCCGGCGGTTACGCTGCCATTGAAACCGACTGCCTTATTCTTTTTTGTCTTGATATTGATGATACCACTGTTGCCCGCAGCATCGTAACGGGCTGGTGGATTTGTCATCAGTTCGATCTGGTCGAGCTGATTTGCATTCATATTTTTGAGGAGGTTAACCAGTTCCGCACCGCTGAGGTAGGAAGGGCGACCATCGATGAATATCTGGACACCCTGTTTTCCTTTCAGACTGATGTTTCCGTCCTTGTCAACTGAAACGCCGGGTGATTTTTCCAGGACTTCAAGCGCTGTCGCACCAACATTTGAAACTGCAGCGTCAACGTTTACCACCATTCTGTCTATTTTCTGTTCTACCAGCGGGCGTCGGCCGGTTACTGTGACGGCGGAAAGGTCTTTGGATAATGGCACCAGTTCGATGATGGGGAGATTGACTGTTGTACTGGTACTGCTGACCACAAAAGCAGATGTCCACGCTTTGCTGTGGCCTACCGCTGTTACTGATACCAGGTATTTACCATCGGCAATGCCTTCAAAACTGAAAATTCCTTCTTTTGATGCGGCGCCCATTTTTGCCACAGCGGAATCTTTTGCGTTGTGCAGGGTGATGGTGGCTGATTCGATGGTCTTTGCGCTGCCGTCGATTACTTTTCCTGAGATTTTTCCTGTTTGAGCCTGGCTGACGGTAAATGAGGCGGATAAGGTTAAAACGGTCAGCAAGGTCATTAAATTTTTCATTTGAGTTATGTTTGGTACTCTGGTTAGATGATTACATTTCAAAATTAAGTACTTTGTATAGCCGAGAACAGGGTAAAGTGGTGAAAGGCTGAATTCATTGATGATTGGCTAAACGCGTGACAAACATGTGACGTTTACCGGGCAACAATGGTTACAGGCATTCCATCTCAATGAGGATGAGTGGCAGAAAAATGGGGAAGAATGGAATAGTTAGCGCTTGCGCTTTGGAAGGTAGATAAGTAAGAAAAGTCCCGAAATCACCAGGAAAAATGCAATCAGTTCGGCTTGTGTAGGCTGAAAAGGGAGGGACTCATATTTTGTATTGACCCGGATTTTCTCGATAAAAAATCTTTCCAGGCCATTCAGAATCAGATAGAAGCCGAAAAGTGTTCCTGGCACCTTGAATGATTTTCTGACAGCCCATATTATAAGGAACAGGACAAGGCAAGTCAGAATTTCATAAAGTGGCGTGGGATATACCGGGTCTTTTAAAATGGTGCAGTATTCGCCCCAGTCGCAATCAGGAATTGCGATGCCTTCCTTATTTACATTGTGCGGATAGCGGTACGACCAGAGCCAGTCGGGCATCCAGCTCATGGGCTTTGGTTTCAGGTTCACGATACCCCAGTCGCCGTCGCCGCTGACCTGGCAACCGATTCTGCCGAGTGCATAAGCGAGCATGAGTGCCGGAGCCGCTGCATCATTCAGATGCCAGATGCCAATTTTGTGTTTTCTGGCATACCACCAGATAGCGAGGGCGGCGCAAATCAATCCACCATAAAAAGTGAGTCCGCTTGCAGAAAAAAGGTTTCCGATCGGATCCTTTATAAATCTGTCCCAGTTCTCGAGGTTATCAAAAATCTTCGCCCCTGCGAATCCAAATATTGCGGCATAAATGACAATGTCTCCTACCCTGTCATGTGGCCAGATCCTGATGACTCTTTCTTCGGGTTTAGCAAGTTTCTGCTTGTTTTTTTCACTCCATTTCAGACCTGCAAAAAGAAATCCGACCAATACACCTGCCGGCCAGCTTCCTTCGAGAGAGAAAATAAAATCCTGTGGATTTGCTGCGAGCGGACTATCGGTAATAAATGCACCAATTATTTTATATCCCAGCAAAAATCCGAGAAGAAAGTTGACAATCAGTTCCAGCGGTGACGCCGGCTGTCCAACAGTGATCTTCTCATCTTCATACTGGAGTAATCCTTCTCTTTGTTTTCTTTTCAGTTCGGCGGTAAGTACCATGGCTGCTGCTATAAAAGCGATCGCCACAAAAAAACCGAAGCTGTTTACAAACCGGAGACCATTCCATTCAACTCCAAACCAATCGCGAAAAACAAAGTAAAGATTGGGATACATGTATAGAGAAAGATTAGATGAGTAGATAATTGAATCTGTGTACAATGATAGGTGAAAAATAGCTGACAAAAAAAAGCCCCCTCACGGGGGCAAAGACTTGTGCCGGGCAGATTAAGAACAGTACTCGTCAAATGCCGCGATCAGATTGTGGGCAATCACCTGTGCGGGACGACCTTCGATCTGATGACGCTCGATAAAATGAACGAGTTCACCATTTTTAAAAAGGGCAATAGCGGGGGAAGATGGTGGGTAAGGCATCAGATGCTCACGCAATTTCTTTATCGCATCTATGTCAAACCCTGCAAAGCTTGTGGTAAGATGTGTGGGCTTTTTTGCGGCGTTGTGAACGGCCATCAATACACCCGGACGAGCCGTTCCTGCTGAACACCCGCATACTGAATTTATCATTACCAGGGTAGTTCCTTCACTCTTGAGCTGCGTGTCAACGGCATCCGGAGTCAGTAACTCCTCAAAACCGTTCTCGGTCAGCTCTTCTTTCATCGGTATTACAATGTCTGCTGGATACATAATTTTTATTTTAGCAACGCAAAGCTAGATAAAAAGTTCGGTCATTCGAGCGTAGTCGGGGAATCTCCTGAATTACTCTGAGAGCAAGTCATTCCGAGCGCAGTCGAGGAATCCCCGGCCGGCAGGCAACCCGACAGCGGTTGGGGATTTCTCCGCTCGCTGCGCTCGGTCGAAATGACCGCTTTCCGAATTAAGCTTATAGCATGACGTTGTGTCGTACGAATGGGCAAATGCCTGTTAAAATGGCTGCTTTGACTCCAACAAACTGCACCACTGTCACAAAAATCCCATTGGTACACAGTTTGAAAAACAGTAACCGTTAGCAAACAAAAACAAACACAAAAAACGAATAGCTATGGCACACCTTATTCAAAACAACAGACCTGTTTTCAGATCATTCAACAGCATTTTCGATGAACTTTTCAACGACTATTCAGCACCGGATAAAACAGGAAGCAGCTTTCCTCCTGCAAACATTGTTGAATCCAAAGATGCATATCATCTTGAACTCAACGTACCGGGAAGAAACAAAGAAGACTTTGCGATAAACATCGACAGAGGTACGCTCACAATCAGTTTTGAAAAGAAAGAAGAAGCAAAACAGGAAGATTACAAGACCATCCGCCGCGAATTCAGTTTCCAGGGATTTAAGCGCAGCTTCAATCTCGACGATAAAATCGATGCGGCCAATATACAGGCGAAATATGAAAACGGCTTGCTCAAACTGTTTCTGCCAAAGAAACCTGAAGTAAAAGAAGCCACCAAGCAGATATCTGTCCAATAACCTTTCTATTATAGCCCATTGGGCGAAAATTTCAAAAGCAGTTGGTTTTGGTAGAACCCCCGATGTTTCAACACCGGGGGATTTTTTTGCGTGTACTGTAATATTTTCGCTCAGGACGCGACAAACCAGATATGTTTACCCCTGATGTACACTGAAAAAGAATTTCTGGCCGGGCTGGATATGCACCAGGGCATCCTGCACAAGGTGACGAATCTGTATATGAAGGACCCAGCGGAGAGGGAAGATCTTTTTCAGGAGATATTGCTGAATGCATGGAAAGGCGTGAAAACTTTCAAGGGGGAGTCGAAATTTTCTACCTGGCTTTACCGCGTAGCACTGAATACCGCAATCGGGTACTACAGAAAAAAGAACAGGACCGTGGACCTCGTCACTGGGGGAGACGAAATTGAATCGCATACGGAGGATGAAGACGGCGAAGAGAATACGCAGGCGATGTACCAGGCCATCGCTGAATTATCGTCCATAGACAAAGCGCTGGTAATGCTGTACCTGGAAGATTACAGCTACATTGAAATCGGTGAGATACTTGGAATAACGGCAAACAATGTGGCTGTAAAAATGAACCGGATAAAATTGCGTTTAAAGGACTTGGCAAAAAAATATATGTAAGAGCAGAAGATGGAATTAGATGATCTGAAAATATTATTGAAGTCCAGGCTGGATGATTCAGTAACCGTTCGCCCGGCAGAACAGCTGGCATTGCTAATGCGAAAACGTTCGGGCGATATCATGCAAAAGATCAGGAAAAATCTGCTTACAGAACTTTTCCTCTGTTTTGTTTTCCTCATTGGCTTTGTATTGCTCTTATTTTATTTCGATCACCTGTATGCGATCACGCTCGCTGTGCTTGGGATTATTTTATCGGTATTTTTCGGCACGCTGTTCGGTTCCCTTC
>JACMLD010000176.1 GCA_014379785.1 Chitinophagaceae bacterium | reverse complement strand
TAAAAGATTATACGGAGATACAGGTTGATCAGTTGATTCGTTGACTGGGTGAATAGTATGCAGCATGCCGAGCGCAGTCGAGGCATCCCCTGCCGGTAATCAGCGTGACAGCGGCAGGGGGCCTCTCGATTCCGCTGCGCTCCACTCGAGGTGACAGCACTCAACTAACCCAACACTTTCTCTATCCTCTCCAACTCCTCCTTTTCAAACTTCAGATTACCAAGCGCTCCCAGATTATTGTCAAGTTGTGCCACCGAACTTGCGCCGATCAACACACTCGTGATGCGCTTGTCTTTCAGTAACCAGGCGATTGCCATCTGGGCAAGCGACTGACTCCTCTCCTGTGCAATTTCATTCAAAGCCTTTATAATTGCGAGCTTCTCTTCTGTGATCTCATCCTTCTTTAAAAAACCATGTGTATTGGCTGCCCTCGATCCTTCCGGTATTCCTTTCAGATACCTGTCCGTAAGCAACCCCTGCGCGAGCGGTGAAAAAGGAATACAGCCCACACCATTTTCTTCCAGCACATCCAGTAATCCATTCTCCACCCACCTTTCAAGCATGCTGTATTTGGGCTGATGGATAACACAGGGTGTGCCCAGCCTTTTCAAGATCTCAATCGCTTTCGCGGCCTGCTTCGCAGGATAGTTGGATATTCCCACATACAAGGCCTTGCCCTGCCTCACCAGGTAATCAAGCGCACCCATGGTCTCTTCAATATCAGTATCGGGATCAGGACGGTGAGAATAAAATATATCTACATAATCAATCTGCATCCGCCTGAGACTTTGCTCACAACTCGCTATCAGATACTTTCGCGAACCCCAGTTGCCATAAGGACCGGGCCACATCAGGTATCCGGCCTTGGACGAAATGATCATTTCATCGCGCAGGTTTCCACCAAAATCTTTCTTCAGAATAATCCCGAAATTTTCCTCCGCAGAACCGGGAAGCGGACCATAATTATTTGCGAGATCAAAATGGGTGATGCCGTGATCAAATGCACGATGTACAATGGCCCTGCCATTTTCAAACACATCGACTGAACCGAAATTGTGCCAGAGGCCAAGAGAAATCGCCGGCAACATCAGTCCGCTCTTGCCGCAGCGATTGTATTGCATGGTATCGTATCTGCCCGAAGATGGATCGTAAGACATGGGGAAATTTTTGTGAAGATAATCAACCTTCACTTTACCAGCAGCTCTATGCTGGCAGTACTTAGCCCCGGAGAAGTGGCTGTAACTCTTACTGACAGGAGCGGGGATTTCACTATTTTGCAAAATATGCTGCCATCGATTCTCGCACTTTTTATGTTTTTTTCTTCTCCTTCAACACATTATCAGCTGAATGGATACGGTCAGGGTACGAGCTATCATATCAGTTATTATGCAGCGGACAGCCTGGTCGGCACTTCTGATATCGGAAATATCCTGGATATGGTCGACAGCTCTATGTCGCTTTACAAACCATATTCGCTGATCAACCGTTTCAACGCCTCTTCAGAAGGCATTTTGATGGACAGGCATATGGAAGCCGTGGTGGCCAGAGGCATTGAAGTTTGCAAGGCGACCGGCGGACAGTTTGAGATCACCGTGCAACCGCTGGTGGAGGCCTGGGGATTTGGAGTGGTAAAGCCTGAAAATCCACCGGATTCTGCTACCATTCGGGCTTTGCTGCCGTGTACCGGTTCTTCAAAACTTAAAATAAAAAACCATTTTCTCAGGAAAACGCAATCCTGTGTAAAGATTGATCTCAACGGGATTGCGCAGGGCTATACGGTAGACCTTATCGCCGCCCATTTCGACGCAAAAAATATCCACGACTATATTGTCGAGCTCGGAGGAGAAATCCGGATCAGCGGCAAAAAGCCAGGCGGACAGCCATTTCAGATCGGCATTGAATCGCCTGAAGACGATGAGTTTATCCCTCGTCCCATTCGAAAAATTCTTGTTGTTCCTTCAGGAGGCGTAACAAGTTCAGGCAACTACCAGAAGTTCTACGAATCAAAGGGCAAAAAAATCAGCCATCTCATCAATCCCAAAACGGGATTTCCCCTTGACAACGAACTCATCAGCGTCACCGTCTGGTCAAAAGATGCAATGACATCTGATGCTTATGACAATGCTTTGATGGGTATGGGAATGAAAAAAGGACTTGAATTTGTTAAAAAGAAAAAAGGCATCGAGGCCTACTTTATCTTTCGTGGTGCAGATGGGAAGGTGAGAGATACAGCGAGTGCTGGATTTAATAGTAAATTACAAAAGCAATAATATTTTAATAATGGATCGTAGAAATTTTATCGTGCAATCGGGACTTCTGACAGGCGGGCTACTGTTTCAAAATCAGCTGCTGAATGCAGCGGGTGAACCGGCAAAACTGAAGGTTGCTATCATCGGTTGTGGCGACAGAGGAAATGGTATTTTATCTATCCTGAAAGGATTGCCGCAGATGTATGAAACGACTGCTCTGTGTGATGTGCTCGACTTCCGGCTTGCTGCCGCAGTAAAAGTTTCCGGCAACCCGTCGATCCGGCAATTCAAAGATTACAGAAAAGTGCTGGACGATAAAGCGCTGGATGCAGTGATCATCGCGACACCGCTCAACATGCATTTTCCCGTCGCCAAAGCTGCGCTGGAAGCAGGTAAGCACGTGTATCTCGAAAAAACAATGACCTACAATATACCGGAAGCGATTGCCCTGGTATCATTGGTAAAAAAACAATCGAAGATCCTGCAGGTCGGACATCAATACAGGTACACACCTTTGTATTATAAGGTGCGCGAAATGATTGCAAAGGGATACCTGGGTAAGGTGACGCAGATCGACTGCAGGTGGGACAGAAACTGGAACTGGCGCCGCGCCGTACCCGAGCCATCCATGGAAAAACAAATCAACTGGAGAATGTATAAGGAATATTCCGGTGGATTAGTGGCTGAACTGCTTTCGCATCAGATCGACTTTATCAATTGGGCGTTTAACATCACACCGGATGAAGTATTTGCTACAGGGGGAATAGATTTTTATAAAGATGGCAGGGAAACATTCGACAACGTACAGGTGATGTTGCGCTATGCAAAAGAGGGGATCATTGGGAATTTTGGCTCCACCTGTGGAAACGCGCGGGATGGGTATCTCTTCAAACTCAAAGGCACCAAGGGTTCTGTATCGTTGCTGATGCACGATGGTGTTTTTTATCCCGAGACCGAAACCAAAAAAGAATTGCAGACCATAGATGGCGTTGCTGGTG
>JACMLD010000175.1 GCA_014379785.1 Chitinophagaceae bacterium | reverse complement strand
GTTGGTCAACCGAAGTTCTGTACTGTGTATTTGTTCCCAGATTTCCCGCGGCAATGTCAAGATCACCATCACCATCAAGATCTGTTGCCAGCAATTTATGCCAGAAGCCATTTGTCTTGTCCAGGCTTTTAACAGCAGTGAACGACCTTCCTTTGTCACTTTGAAAAATCATTACCGGCATCCAGTCTCCCGCTATCACGATATCCTGCCAGCCATCGCCATTCATATCTGCCCAGACAGCATCGTTGACCATGCCGGCCTTGAAGAGCTCATTTCCTGCTATCGATGAGGTAACGTCCGTGAAATCAAACCTTCCTGTTTTCTTGTCGAGGTTATTGCGCAGAATAATATTGCCGGCGCTTGTGGGATATCTGCCCGGAATACAGCCTGCACCTACAAACAAATCAAGATCACCGTCCTTGTCGTAATCTGCTGCTGCTACCGTACTTCCGTTATAAACTTCTGCAGGTATAACGCTGGTCGATCTTGTAAACACTCCGTGTCCGTCATTCAGATAAAACCTGTCCTGCAACCAGGGACCGGGATAAAACCATTCATTGCCGCCGCTTGATACAAACAGATCCTGATCTCCATCTATGTCCGCATCAAAGAAAACAGCGCCCATGTCTTCTGAACCGGCATCGGCAATCCAGGGTTGTGAAGCAGCTTGCTTCAATCTTCCATCCGCATCCTGCAGATACAAAACCCCTGACTGATCTTTGGCTCCTCCGATATACAGGTCCTCATATCCGTCGCCATTTACATCTCCTTTCGCCATTTTTGGACCCTGACGCGACAACTGATATGGTATCAGAAATTCATTTTTAAAATCTACATAGTGATTTTCGCGATGGGTGAAATTCAAACCCGATGCTGCAGTAAGGTCTTCAAAAATCGTTGGCTTCGCTGCTGCGAGAATGCCGCCCCTGACAGCATCCCTTTTCTTTACAACAACAGTACTGTTTACCGATGGAGCAACAACAACAGTGTTTGAATCGCCGCCCCATAAAACCGTCACTGACTTTATCTCATCAGCCTTTCCCAAACCAAAATTGAGCACATAATCCACTGATGACTGATAGCCTCTTACAGGAAACATTTCCTGCATCTGCTGTCCGCTATCAGTTTTTACCACCACCTTCGCGCCGATTCCAAAAACATTCTTCCCATTGCCTTCCAGCTTTACTTTGAGAAAATTATTCTTATCGATCTTCTGCGAATTGTTTTTATAAACCCATGCCGGCTCATTGTTGTTACACACAATCAGATCAAGTGCGCCGTCATTGTCGAGGTCCGCGTAGGTAGCTCCACTACTTACTCCCACTTCGTCAAGCCCCCAGCCCGCGGTTTCATTGGAGAAATTAAAATCTCCATTGTTGCGGTATGCGTAGTTGCTGATTTTTGTCGATGGCATTTTTCTGACGAGATCATACAGGGGCATATTCTTCGCATAGCCCTGCACGGTAGATACATCCAGACCCTTTTCTCTGGCCTGCTCCATCGCCTGCGCCACTTCATATTTCATGAAGTCGAGATTGGTCGACTCACGCAGATATCCATTGCTTACAAACAAATCTTTTTTGCCGTCATTGTCCAGGTCGGCAAAAAGCGCGGCCCAGCTCCAGTCAGTATTTGAAACGCCGGATAGCTGACCGATTTCCGAAAATACAGGAAGTCCGGCCGAATCATAACCCTTATGCAATTGCAGCATGTTCCGGTTATTCTGAAAACCATAACCACTGTCTACCATCAGGTTAAACTTATCATACTCATCGGCGCCTTGCAATATCTTCTGCCGATAGTTCGACTCCGGCAACATATCCAAAGTGTACACATCGGGAAGCAGGTCGTTGTTAAAGTCCGCAATGTCGGAACCCATGGTATTGCGACTCATATGTCCAAACACCCGCTGACAAACCTCCCGGAAACTGCCATCCTTATTATTCAGATACAGATAGTCCTGTTCATGAAAGTCATTGCTTACAAAAATATCCGGCCACCCGTCTTCATTGATATCACTCACGGATATGCCCAGGCCAAAATTGATTCCGCCCCCAAAAATTCCCGCCGCCTCACTGATGTCTGTAAAATGTCCATTGTCGTTCCGATAAAGCCTGTTGCCATATTCGGGATGACGAAGGGTCCTCAGCCGACGGGTATTAAAAAAAGGAGAATAGAATTCGTTGGCATGATTCAGCAGAAACATATCGAGATCACCGTCGCGATCAAAATCGAAAAAAGCCGACTGGCTGGTGTAAGTGCCGGGGGCGTCAATGCCATACTCAGCAGCCTTTTCAGCAAAAACAGGGATCCCGTTTGCACCGGATCCCTGATTGATAAAAAGTTGATTCGCTCTTTCTTCCGGAGTGCCGAAGCCTGAATAGCAGACATAAATATCGAGCAGACTATCGCCGTTGATGTCTACCATGCTTGCCCCTGTTCTCCAGGCATTCCGGCCGGCAACACCGCTCGTGGCAGTCACATCCTCAAATCGAAACCCGCCTTTATTGAGAAACAGTTTCGAAGGAGTCTGATTGCCGGTAAAAAACACATCGGTAAGTCCATCTCCATTTACATCACCTACCGCAACACCATTACCATTATAATAGTACTGGTAAGTAAAAACATTGTGTTCCGCATCTTCGGTGATACTATTGGTAAAACTGATGCCAGTATCATCCGCACTCAACTTTTCAAATAGTTTGACCGGCCGGTTGCAGGCGCAGGCGGCAAAGATCATAACTATTACCAATAACCGCAAATGCATATTAGTATCCTAAGTTCTGAGTAACCTTCGCGTTCCTGTCTATTTCAGATTGTGGCACCGGAAGCAGGTTCTGAAACTCTTTGTAATCACGATCTTCCCACTTCGGATAGCTATAGGTTAATGAGCCGTCAGGATTTTTTGTAATCTGAACCTTGCGTGCAGGCTCTTTGAAATAGGTCATACCCAGCTTCCATCTCCTCACGTCAAAGAAACGATGCTCTTCAAAAGAGAGCTCCACGCGCCTTTCATTGCGGATTCTTTCACGCAGCTCATCCTTGCTGAGACCAGCCAATGCAGGCTGACCGGAACGCGCCCTCACCTGGTTGAGTGCAGCGAAAACTTCTGCATTCGGACCAGTGGCTTCATTTTGCGCTTCTGCAAAATTGAGCAGCACTTCAGCATACCGTATAAAGATCCAGTCATTGTCTGCATCACCGGCTGCGCCATACTTGGCAGTGTCAACCATCTTGAGCAGGCCATACCCAGTCTTGGAACTATCGAGCCTGTTTGTATTATTGGTGTTTCCTCCTCTGAATGTTTCAATCACAATGCCGGCCTTGTACAATGAACCCTGGTGGAGCACTGACTTATCAAGACGGCTGTCGCGGTTTACATAAGGAGCCTGCGGATTATATCCCGATGTGCCATCTGATATCAGCTTGCCATTCTTCATTTCATAAGCGTCAACCAGATTCTGCGTTGGCGAAAATCCACCCCACGCACCATCGTTCACACCCGGCACACTCATGTACCATTTATTCCTGGCACCATCACTTGGATTGATACTCGGAGTCTGAAACTTTCTTGCGAAGATCACTTCCTTGTTACCCGCTTTGTCCAGGAACAACCGGTAGTAGTCAGGATATAAACCATACTCGCCACTGCCCGGAGCAGGACCAAAAGCCATCGCAGCCTTGGCCGCTGTAGCAGCCGCCGCCCACTTGTCGGCAGCATTTGCGGTGTTGTTTAAAGGACTTGCCTGGTAAAGCAGAATGCGTGCCTTGAGTGCAAGGGCAGACATCTTGGTAGCGCGACCAAGATCAGCAGGAGCACTTGTTACAGGCAATGCAGGAGCAGCCTCGTCACAATCCTTAACAATCTGGGCGACTATCTCATCATAACTATTTCTTGGAATAATCGCTTCTTCCGGTGTGCCTGCAGAAAGCATCAGTGGCACGCCACCAAAACATTTCGCCAGCTCGCTGTACGCAAAAGCACGGAGAAACTTTGCTTCGGCTTTCAACCTGTTCTTCAGATTCACATCGCCGGGTACCGCGTCGATCCTTTCAATGAAAAGATTTGCTTTGCGGATAACGGCAAAATTCTGCACCCAAATATCTTCGGCATATGCCCAGGTTGTTGGCAATACACCTTGGTTCAAACCATGAGTCGACGAGGCGAGGTTATTTGCTTCAGCATCATCTTCTGCCATAGCGAAAGCACTCATTCCTCTCGACCAGCCCGCATCGCCGGGATTCTGATCCCTGCGTGCAAAACCATTCGGCATAGTGCCATAAATATTATTTAAGAAGCGGTTTGCTAGCTGTATGTCGGTAAACACAGTTGCATCTGACAAGGAATTACTCGGATAGATATCCAGCAGATTTCTTTTACAAGAACCTGCAAGGACGGCAACAAAGAGAATGCCTGCTACCCATTTAAATTTTCCTG
>JACMLD010000022.1 GCA_014379785.1 Chitinophagaceae bacterium | reverse complement strand
GAGGAAATTTCATGTAGCTTCGACAGAACGACTACCAAGCCAGGCCGTTGGGGGATCTGAGCACTGGTATCTCCTGATATCTGTCGTTGTTCCAATTGCGGTGGGATGCGAAAAATCGACGAGAGGGCTGCGTTGATGTGCTTGAGTTTGCCGAAGGCAATAAAAAACCCGTCTGGTTGTAACCAGACAGGTATGATTCAAAATCCTTACAGTGCGCCAAAACCCGACAGGTTGAATAGACGCAACTATAGCGGTGATACTCTGAGTTACATCGCCTGGCGGCGGATAAGTTCGCAGGCCAATTCCAGCGAACTACATCTAGTGGCGCTTGGTCATGTCGGTTGTCCGACACCTTGGCAGGTTATCGGATGCCGCTATTGTGTGATAACAAACCTGAGACGCATAAAACGCATGTCTCCCTTTGTTGTTTCTGGTTTTTCTGGATCAGATCTCTATACGCATAATGCGAATGAGATCGACGCTCCGGTTAGGGAGTTGACCTAATATGGCCTGATGCCATGGTTCGGTGTAAGTTATTAATCTCTTCGGTTACTTCCCAAAAAACTAAAGAACTTTTTTTGCTAAATACGAACAATTCCAGCAACATGTGTATTATGTCAACTAAAATTAGCCATTTTGTAAGATTTAAACACTAATAGGCAGGCGCGGCAGTGAGAGCCCCAGAGGGAGAAACCCTGGCGTTGAATAAATTGAATTTAACGAACAGAAGAATTGTGATATTGTCCGGACGTGTTTCTAAACCCCAGTTTTACTGAAATGGGAAAGGCTACTGCTAATTATTTTTCATGTTCATGGTCTAAATATCCATTTTGGGTGGATGGCCGGATCTGATCAATAACAAGTTAACGAGAAGGTGTCTTATATAAGTAACAAATGGCCTATATAGGGAACAAGTGACCTATATAGGGAAACCGTAGATTAACGAGTTGTACCACGAGATGAAAATGCAAAATGAAGACAAGATCAAAACCGAGAAACTGATCTCCGAAATCATCCGAATGTCTGATTTCGCAAAGGTTCATGCTGAGTACGGTTCAGCCGGGCAAGAACTGAAAAATGAAGCAAAAAAGATTGAAGAATCAGGAGATGATAAATCAGCTCTGGTGGCGTTTCACGACTACGCCGCGCACTGGAAGGGGATAAGGGATATTTATTTTCCAGAGAAACAGAAGGAATGGAATCAAAAGGTGAAACACGTCCACCAACTATGTGAAGACGTGATGGTTGAGCGAGGCATCATCAAGCCTTCACTGCTGCGAAAGTTGCTTTCCCTATTGAGGAACCCACAACAGTAAGAGTGCCGAAAAAGAAAAGGTACAACCACGTCCTTGGACGCCGACCGCCCGAAAAGACTGGGCGGGCGGGTCAAGGCCGACCCCGTTATCTGAACCACAGGAGCTTTCATGTTTAACAAACCAGGCAGGACAAGTGGGGTTCCGGGGAAGGCACATGAAATTGCGGCTGAATCTTAAACCAGGCGGTGGAATCCAGAGGCGAAGCTGTGGTTTGTTTCCTATGGCAATATTTCAATAAAAAGGAGGTTCTTATGAATTTTTTTCGCATCATTTTCTTAGTGATTCTTTTCAGTGCGGTTTCCTTTCTTGCACAAGCAGATGCCAGCATGACTTATGAATATGACTTGCCAGGGCTGGTTGGTAATCACTCGCACATTGACCAACCGATAACTGTACCGTTTGATCTGAAGACAAAATTCACTTTCATCTCGAGTGTGGAAATCCGCCTGGAAGGCAGGGCTATTCCCGGTTTGGCCGTCAGCACTACAAATTCTCTCCAGAATTATCAGCTTCCAGTAACTTTGAACTTTCGAATCGCCAACAATTTAAATACACGTTATGCACATATTGAAACACCAATTGCGAAATTTGGTTCCCTGCATGATTTTTTCCTAGTGCAGCAATATTTCATAACAAGAGACATAATAAAGAACAAAAAAGTAAATATTGATTGGTCGTTTCTGAAAGACGGTATTGGCGAAATTCGTTTCAATTGGGGTGGAGGTTGCCCAGATGCCTGCCAATTTGTAGATCACGCCATGGTAGAAATTTCACGGGCAACTCTGATTATCAAAGGAGAAGTGCAATAGTGAGAATGAATTGTTTGGGATCTGCAGAAAATAAGGGTCAACTCTCCATTTTCCATTTTATGAAGCTCAGCAAAGGAGTTCCCAACCAGCCGGTTGGACACCGCCCAAAAGACAGCGGGTCAACCGGGCACCCCGTTATACGAATTAAAAAGGCCATATGAAACGAATCAAGGTATATAACCAAGTAACGTCGGGGACTCCCTTTCTTTCCGTTCCTTCCCGTTTCCCACCTTTGCCTATCTTGCAGAAAATAATTGTTTTTGGTGCATTCTATGCTCTTGCTTTATTATTTGCTGGAAACTCAATTCTAATGCCAAAAATGCCTTGGCTACTCCGCATCTTAGGTGTTTTGATTGGCCCAATTTTTGTGTTTTTAGGTCATTTTTTAGTTGCGCAAGGTGACGCAAGAAAGAAAGGGATGATAGTCACGGATATTGGTATATCCATTGGCCCTTGGCAATGTGCCTTGTGGAGTGAAATTACGTCTTGGAAATTTGCTACATTTTCCGGACTCAAAAGAGTGACGATTTCTCATGCGGGAGAAGGAGTATCTCTGAGGCTCACTATGGATGATTTGAAAATAAGTCAGGGATGCTTTGCCGGAAGTCGCGGAGGCACAGCCTTTGCTGAGCAAGGATACTACTTTGACGAAAGCCAACAGACCATTTTGAGGGAGCTTTTCGCAAAACAGAACATCCCTGAATGGTAATACCGAAATAACCGTAACTGCACATCACGTATAACCACGTCCTTGGACGCCGACCGCCCGAAAAGGCTGGGCGGGCGGGTCAAGGCCGACCACGTTATGTCGAGAGAGAAAATGAAGAAATATGAAAAAGAACTGGCGGAGTACGCATCCGTATTAGAGCAGTCTGCGAAAGAGACACATCGGGCAGAAGACCGGACGAGATACCAACAGCATCTCGCGTCTGCCGCTCTGATGTTTGTGGCTATTGTAAAAGATGAATCAATATCCAAACTCAAGGAGCTGGTGGCTGCAGAACGTCGATCCTATGGATGGGACTTTTTGAGTGAACCGGCTGGTGAGGCTGCAGAGAAGGCATTTCATACTTTTGCAACGATGGTCGAAAGTGAGTAAATCACGACATAACCAGGCCGCTAGACCTGACCGATAAATCCGTCAGGTCAGCGCCCACGACGTT
>JACMLD010000174.1 GCA_014379785.1 Chitinophagaceae bacterium | reverse complement strand
TTGAACTGGAAACAAAACCTGATATCATTGGCGGGTTTGTGCTTGAGTTCAACAACAACCTTATTGATGCAAGCATAGAACGCGATCTGCGCGATATCAAGAAGCAGTTCGGGCAGAATATTTACGTAAGACAAATCAGATAACAAAAAAAACAGCATAACATGTCAGACATAAAACCAGATGAAATATCGGCCATACTGCGTCAGCAGCTGAGCAATTTCAACGTTGGTGCGGATTTGGAAGAAGTAGGTACCGTTTTGCAGGTTGGTGACGGTATTGCCCGCGTCTACGGACTGAACAATGTTCGTTCGGGCGAACTGGTGGAATTTGAAAATGGAACAAAAGCGATTGCCCTCAACCTCGAAGAAGACAACGTGGGTGTGGTATTGATGGGTGAAAGCGGGAATATCAAAGAAGGTGCAAAGGTGCGCCGTACCGGAAAGATCGCATCTATCCGTGTAGGCGACGGACTCGCAGGCCGTGTTATCAATACCCTGGGTGACCCGATCGATGGTAAAGGCCCGATTGCCGGCGAATTATACGAAATGCCACTGGAGCGTAAAGCCCCAGGTGTAATTTTCAGAGAGCCGGTAAAAGAACCTCTGCAGACCGGTATCAAGGCGATTGACGCGATGATCCCAATTGGTCGCGGTCAGCGTGAGCTTGTAATTGGAGATCGCCAGACCGGTAAAACCGCCATCTGTATCGATACCATTATCAATCAGAAAGAATTTTTCAAAGCAGGCAAACCTGTTTACTGTATATATGTGGCAATCGGACAGAAAGCGTCTACAATCGCTGGTGTAATGAAAGTGCTGGAAGAAAATGGCGCAATGGCTTATACAACCATCGTGGCAGCTTCTGCATCTGACCCTGCACCACAGCAGTTCTACGCGCCATTTGCCGGTGCGGCATTGGGTGAGTTCTTCCGTGATACCGGCCGTGCTGCGCTGATTATCTACGATGATCTTTCAAAACAGGCCGTAGCCTACCGCGAAGTTTCTCTGTTGCTCCGCCGCCCGCCGGGTCGTGAAGCATATCCTGGCGACGTATTCTATCTTCACAGCCGTCTCCTTGAAAGAGCTGCCAAAGTAATTTCAAAAGACGAAGTTGCCAGGAAGATGAATGATTTGCCTGAGTCTATCAAACACCTCGTAAAAGGTGGCGGTTCACTCACTGCATTGCCAATCATCGAAACCCAGGCTGGTGACGTATCAGCATACATCCCCACAAACGTAATCTCAATTACCGACGGACAGATATTCCTGGAGGGTAACCTCTTCAATGCTGGTATTCGTCCCGCAATCAACGTAGGTATCTCCGTTAGTCGTGTGGGTGGTAATGCGCAGATCAAATCAATGAAAAAAGTTTCTGGTACGCTGAAACTCGACCAGGCTCTTTACCGCGAGCTGGAAGCCTTCTCCAAATTTGGTGGCGACCTCGATGCGGCGACAAAGAACGTAATTGACAAAGGAGCCAGAAACGTGGAGATCCTGAAGCAGCTCCAATATTCACCAATGAGCGTAGAAAAGCAGGTGGCCATCATTTACCTGGGTACACAAGGTCTTATCAAAGAAGTTGCTGTAAAAAGAGTAAAAGAATTTGAAGCCGATTTCCTCATGACCATGGAGCAGAGAATGCCTGAAGTACTCGCAGAATTCAAAAAGGGCAACCTGCCTGATGACGGCGTAAAGAAGATGGTCGACCTCGCAAAAGAGATGACACCAGCATACAAGTAAGTGTTTTTCCCAACGATAATAAAAAGCGATCTAAAAAAGATCGCTTTTTTAATGACTGATAATCAATCCGTTACGGAGATTATTTAGAGAAATTTCTAAAAAAAACCCTCCTTTGCTTGCAACTTCGGAAAATACGGTTAATCTTTGTGTCATCGGGTAGCCACTCACGCAAACGAGTCAAACCCACCCCAACGTACCCAATCTCCTGATTAACTAAATCCGTCCAACTCCTACACTTTTTCCAAATCCGGAAACTCCATTCTTTTTTATCCTGTGTTTCTCCTGATCTGAATCTTGACCCTGTAAAAATAGAATGTATGAACCCGTACCTTACCATGCGTGCACCACTGTGCGCAAACCTCAAAAAGCTGGCTTCAATAGCCGCTGTTCTCTTTCTTTCTCTCTTTGTTTCAATAACGGCGCAAGCCGGAAAAGTTCCAGAACTCGTCTGGAGAAATGCAGTCCTGGAATCAGGCGTTGAAGGAGCAGACGGAGCAATATATCGTTTTCCAAAAGTTTCAAGTGATGTGGATGCGCTGGTGAAAATCAAAAAGCGTTCCGATCCCCTGGTGACACTTGTTACCATTGACCTGACTGGTCAGGGATGGGACAAAGCCTGGCAGCCGCAGGTAGCTTACAACGGCGGTTACGCACCAGGTGCTGCTGACTGGTATATGGAATTCGAAATCACTTTTGTAGATAAAGAAACAAGCATTCCATCTGTTGTAGAGGAGTTCCAGGTCACTGCACTCGATATAGATGGTAATGGTGACAAAATCCGTGAGTATGTGTCTTTTTATAATCAGAAATCTTTTCTTACCGAAGCATCTACACTATTAGGAAATACAAGTTTGCTCGATGATATTCTTGGATTGCTCGGTGGGATAGTAGGTCGCAGGTTCGATGGACCAACACTTAACTTTCTTAATATCGACACAAGTGGTACCGCAGTGATGGTGACGAATACTTACGAGAACAACAACAAATTCAAAGTTCGTACAGGTGGTGTATCCACTGCAGCAAACGGAGCTTCAGACAGAATGTATGCGCTTTACTTTAAAAGTTTTGATTACACAGCACCAAACGAATTTGCGCTTCCCGTATCGGTTATCAACTGGGGGGCAACCACCAATAACAACAATGTGGACCTCAGGTGGAGCACTACTTTCGAAAGAAACAGCAGTCACTTCGTCATCGAGAAAAGCACCGATGGAAAACACTTTACGGATGCTGC
>JACMLD010000173.1 GCA_014379785.1 Chitinophagaceae bacterium | reverse complement strand
TTGGTGAACCAGGAAAAATCAGCCGGGTGATGCAATGCAGTGGTTTTTCGTTAAAAAGTTGCAGCCCCTCCAGGGGAAGCAGAGTAAAACGCAAATTTGCGATAAAATTATTGATTAGAAAGGCAAATCCCCGGATGGTTCTCCAATTGGCGGGCCCTCACCGTTTCCGAGTCCTTCTACACCATCTCCGTGCATTCCCTGGTGACCTGGGGTACCATCGTTGCGTTTATCGAGCATGATCAGGTTATCACCGACTACTTCTGTAGCAAATTTCTTATTCCCCTCCTTGTCTTCCCAGCTCCTGGTGCGAAGACGGCCTTCGATGTACACAAGGCTGCCCTTGTGAAGATATTTCTGCGCCAGTTCTGCCAGTCCCCGCCACAAAACCACCGTATGCCATTCGGTTTGAGAGATCAGCTTTCCTGCCCTGTCTTTGTAAGTCTCGGTCGTGGCGAGAGAGAACTTTGCTACACCAATATTGCCTTCCAAATACTGTACATCCGGATCTTTGCCAAGATTTCCAATGAGCATCACCCTGTTTACTCCCCGCATAGTTGGTAGTTTGAGGTTATATAATCATCGATAGCTTCGATTCCTCTTTAAAGTTAAATTTTTTCAGAGAATTAAATATAAATTTTTACCCATCAGAAACCGGTGAAATACCCGCTGCAAATCGTTAATTTGTCGCACAACGATTGACTATGCAAAGGACAAAAATAGCAGGGATAGGAAAGTTTTTACCGGAGAAAGTGGTGACGAATAACGACCTGACCAAGGTGATGGAAACCTCCGATGAGTGGATCCAGGAAAGGACCGGGATCAAGGAGCGGCGCTATGCAAAGCGTTTTGAGGACACCACTACCACCATGGGTGCAGAAGCTGCAAAGATTGCGATGGAGAGAGCGGGGGTTGGACCGGCAGACATCGACTTCATCATATTTGCCACACTGAGCCCGGATTATTATTTCCCAGGCTGTGGAGTATTGCTGCAGAGATTGCTTGGCATGAATGAAATTGGCGCGCTTGATATCCGCAACCAGTGTTCGGGATTCATATATGGAATGAGCGTTGCCGACCAGTTTATAAAAACGGGTATGTATAAAAACATCCTGCTGGTGGGATCGGAGACACATTCCTATGCACTTGATTTCAGCACCAGGGGCAGAAATGTGAGTGTGATTTTTGGAGATGGCGCCGGGGCGGTAGTGTTGCAGCCATCGGCCAGAGAAGGACAGGGAATATTGAGTACACACCTGCACAGCAACGGGCAGGAAGCGGAACTATTGAGTATGCCCAATCCGGGTTTTCATGCCGGCAGGTTCTGGCCGGAGAAAAAACCCGCACAACCTGACGGCGAATTTGGAGGCATGTTTATTACCGAGGAAATCATCCGTACAGACGACCTCTATCCGAATATGGACGGACCGGCAGTATTCAAAAAGGCGGTCATCAAGTTTCCCGAAGTTGTGATGGAGGCGCTGGAAAAAAACAATCTTTCTACCAGCGATATCAATATGCTGATCCCCCACCAGGCGAATCTGAGGATCGCGCAATTTGTGCAGCAGAAACTCAGACTCCGCGACGATCAGGTGCATAACAATATCCAGCAGTACGGCAATACCACCGCTGCTTCTGTACCTATAGCACTTTGTGAGGCCTGGGAACTTGGGAAGATCAAAGATGACGACCTGGTATGCCTGGCGGCATTCGGGAGCGGTTTTACCTGGGGCAGTGCGCTTCTCCGATGGTAAGCATCATGCGATGCCTTCGTCTACGCTTCTTTTTTTGCGTCCGCTTTCTTTTTGTCAGCAGCAATCTTTCTTTGTGGCTTTGCTACTCTGCTTTTGCCAAATGAACCTTTGAAGATTTTGCCTTTCGCTGTTTTTTTATCACCCCTTCCCATAACTTGATTTTTTATTAAAATGAATATAGACCTGCAAAGATAAGGTAGTTCGAATTAGGCCTAAAGAAAAACCCCGGATCCAGACAAGTGCTGTAAACGGGGTTTTTTAATACAATACGGTAGCATTACAATTTTGCAGACAGTTCTTTACCTGCTTTGAATTTAGCCACTTTACGTGCTTTGATTTTGATAACGGCGCCAGTCTGTGGGTTACGACCATTACGGGCTGCTCTTTTAGTAACTGAGAAAGTACCAAAACCAACGAGGGTTACTTTTCCGCCACCTTTCAATGTTTTTGTAACTGCCTCAATGAAAGAATCAAGTGTTGAGTTGGCCTGAGTCTTTGTAATGCCTGCATCATCGGCAATCTTTGCGATTAATTCAGCTTTGTTCATAGTGTGATGTTTTAAAATATTAGCAGGGCAAATTTATAAGGTTTTCCATACCAACAAAATTTTTTTATGGGATTTAACAAGGTCTGCTGTTTCGCTGGAATCCGCATCGCACAAGGATTTCACGGAAAATACGGTCTGCGTTTCATCGGCACCGTTATACAGCTGTTCGCCGAAACCCTTGCCAGGCAACAGTTTCAGCCTGATATCTTAAAACGCTGTACAGTAGCGGGTTTGAAGGGAATTTACTATAAATATCACGCTCCGCAAGGATATATTTTTGTTTTCCACATCTAGTTAACAATCTCCATCAGGGAGCGAAAAGCGACATATTTGCCCGCCCATAGCCGATCGCCACGCTGCCTCATATCATCTGCAAACTTGTCCAGATATTCCTGATAATCTGCAAGTCCATCTAAAAAGTACTGACAAGCGTAGGTCGGACCATCGCTTTCATCCATATCAAGCAACCTGAGCAGCTGGCATCGTTTTATGAGCCCGGTCGACTGCATATCATTGAAATGTTCGCCTTTCATCCATTCCACCCATGCTTCGTGAATATCCCAGTCGGGCTTGATGGTGACGTTGTATAGTATCATCTGAATGTTTTATAACGGTTATGGTTATGCGCTCTGTCAGAGTGCAGTCATTTCGACCGAGCGCAGCGAGTGGAGAAATCCCCTACCGCCCGGAGTTGAGGGCATCCCCAGCCGCTCTCGGGTTGTCCAGCGGCCGGGGATTCCTCCACCCACTCCGCTTCGCGGAGGGAGTCGGAATGACGTTCTCCGTTTACAAATCAATCTCCAAAAAAACCGGACAATGATCACTGTGCTTCACTTCAGGATAGATATCCGCATTCACCAGGTTATCCCGCAGATTTTCGGTGACATTGATATAATCAATTCTCCAGCCCTTATTGTTAAGACGAACCGACGGGAAACGCTGACTCCACCAGCTATACCTGTGCGCCTCCGGATGAAAGACACGGAAGCTATCCACCCACCCGCTTTCAAAAAACCGATCCATCCACGCCCGCTCCTCCGGCAAAAATCCCGTACTCTTTTTATTCCCCTTCGGATCGTGAATATCAATCTCTTTATGAGCAATATTGTAATCCCCGCAAAGAATCAGCTTCGGATGCGTCTTCTTCAGATTTTCGATATATGAATACAATTCATCCAGCCACTCATACTTGAAAGCCTGTCGCTCATCACCCGAAGTGCCGGATGGAAAATAAGCGTTTATCAGTCGCACGTCGCCAAAATTCAATTGTAGTATCCGCCCCTCATCATCACTGACCGCATTGCCATTGCCAAGCTCAACATGGTCTGGCTTTATCTTCGAAAATATTGCTACTCCGCTATAGCCCTTTTTCTGGGCAGAAAACCAGTAGTCATGAAATCCAAGATCCGTCAGCTGCTTATGATCCACATTGTCCTTGCCCGCCTTTATCTCCTGCACGCAGATGATATCTGCCGGATCGGTTTTCAGCCATTCTATAAAACCTTTGTTCATTGCGGCACGAATGCCATTGACATTATAACTGATGATACGCATGGCAAAATTGTTTGGGTATGCAAAATAGAAGGTAATACGAAAATTAAAAATTTATACTTTTGAACGGTGTTTCACTCCACCATTCAGTTTTTCAAAAATCGTCCCGCGCTAAGTATCGGTTTTCTTTTCTCCACAGGAAGCCTTTTGCTGGGGATTTTTGTGGCGGCGATTCCAACCATCCGTGATCGCCTCTCATTCACCACAGAGGAACTCGGCTTTTCACTCATGATCGGCGCGCTGGGTGCACTTACGGGCGTAGCACTTTCTTCCTCCTTCTTCAGCAGGGTACTTGCCGGACGCTGGCTTTTCATAGGCCACATGCTGCTCCCGTTGATATATATCATACAAATATATTCACCGACCAGGCTCATCTTCTGGCTGGCACTTTTTGCAAACGGGTTGGTAGGATTCTTCAACGGCGTCTCCACCAATTCGATCGTTGACCTGCTCGAAAAGAAAAGCAATCAACGCATCATGAGTACCTGTCATGGTATGTACAGTCTGGGAGGAGGCGTGAGCGCTGGACTTGCAGCGTTGTTTTTTCTCTGGCAAATTCCTGTCCACTACCAGATAAGCATCGTAGCTGCAGCAATCATTCTCACCATAATTTTTATATTTCGCAAAGACCTGCTGGCACACAAAGTCTTTATTCATTCCGGTGCCGGGGTCGCCATGCCACCGCGCTCCATTCTCGGCCTGTCCTTTATTTGTTTCGTCAGTTTTATGGGTGAAGGTTGTATTGCAGACTGGAGCGCGATTTATCTGGGTGAATCGCTGGGCAGCAACAAAAGCATGCTCAGTCTCGGCTATGCAGGGTTCTCCGCAATGATGGCCATCGGCAGATTCAACGGTGATAACCTCATCGCAAAAACAGGTGCCCGGAAACTCGTTGTCAGCAGTTGCCTCATTGCGGGCGCTGGCTTTGGATTGGTTGTGCTCGCCGGAATACCGGTAATCGCCATCGCGGGGTTTACTATGGTCGGGGTTGGACTTGCATGCGTGGTACCCGTTCTTTTCTCCGCCGCCGCAAATGTAAAAGGCATCAGTCCCGTGGTTGGCATCGCCTCTGTAGCCAGTGGTGGCCTGCTCGGTTTTCTTGCTGGCCCACCGGCAATCGGGATTGTGGCGCATGAAATAAATATGGCGACCGGACTTGGTTTTGTTGGACTGCTCATTATTATTGCAGCCATTGTTGCATCAAAGAATAAATTTCTGGGAGCAAATATGTCATCACCATTTATTGAACTAACATGAGCAAAGAAATAAAAAATATCATTTTTGATTTGGGTGGAGTACTCATCGACTGGAATCCGCGATATGTTTATCGCGATATCTTCAAAACCGACAAAGAGATCGACTGGTTTTTCGACAATGTATGTACGGCCGACTGGAATGAAGAACAGGACGCAGGCCGGTTGCTTTCAGTAGCAACCGAAGAACTGGTGGAGACGCACAAAGAATGGGAAAAAGAAATACGTGCCTTCTACGACCGATGGGAAGAAATGCTGGGCGGACCCATTCAGGAAACAGTAGATATTTTCCGCGAGTTAAAAGAAAGCGGTCGTTTCAAATTTTACGCGTTGACAAACTGGAGCGGTGAAACATTTCCCGTAGCGTTGCGAAAGTTCGACTTCCTGCACTGGTTTGATGGCAGACTGGTCAGCGGAGATGAAAAAATGCGCAAACCATTTCCTGAATTTTACAAACTGTTGCTTGACAGATTTCAGCTTGATGCCGGCAGTGCGCTGTTTATAGACGACAACATGAGAAATATTGAGGCCGCAAAGAAAATCGGGATTGAAAGCATCCGTTTTAGAAATGCTGGTGAACTGCGTGAGCAACTGGCTGACCTACACATCATTTAATCCTTTGCCTTTGAGGATCCAGGGTATGTATTTTTCAATCCTCGACTCGCGGGTTTTGATCTGTTTAGCTGCAGCAAAATACAGCAGGTAGCCTCTCTGACGGCCTGGAGTCAAAGATTGAAAAGCTTTTTTCAACGCAGGTTGCTTATTCAGTTGTTTTGTAAATTCATCCGGCACGGCAAAATCATTGCTTTGCTTTAACTTGATCTTTAATCCTGCCTTCTCTATCTCAATGGCTTCATAGATATATGCTTTGAGTATTGGTTTTATTTTCTTTATCTCTTCAGCAGTTGAAAAGCGAAGCTGACGGGCTGCCTGCACGTTTTTCGTTTGCTGAATG
>JACMLD010000172.1 GCA_014379785.1 Chitinophagaceae bacterium | reverse complement strand
CCGCGATCTCAGTCTGACTGAGCTCGAGGGGTATTTTGAGGAAATTGGGGATAAGAAGTTCAGAGCCAGACAGGTATACGAATGGCTTTGGCAGAAGCATGCCCACGAGTTTGATTCCATGAGCAATCTTAGCAAAGAGCTCCGGGTCAAACTGGCCGAAAATTTCAGCCTTCCTGCGCTCAAAAACGATGCCATTCAATATTCCGACGACGGCACAGTAAAATCCAGGTTTCGCACAACAGACGGCCACCTTGTAGAAGGTGTGCTGATTCCGACAGACGATCGCAAAACGGCCTGCGTTTCATCGCAGATCGGCTGTTCGCTTTCCTGTAAGTTTTGCGCCACAGGATATATGGACCGGAAAAGAAATCTCAACTTTGACGAGATCTATGATGAGGTGGTGCTGATCAATGAGCAAAGCGAAAAAGTTTACAATAAGAAACTCACAAATATTGTATTCATGGGCATGGGGGAACCTTTGCTCAATTACAAAAATGTGCTGAAGGCGATTGATAAAATCACTTCCCCGGAGGGTTTGGGCATGAGTCCCAGACGTGTAACGGTTTCAACAGCCGGCGTGGCAAAAATGATCAGGCAGCTGGGTGACGATAAGGTCCGTTTCAAACTGGCGCTTTCTCTGCATGCGGCCAACGATGCCAAGCGGCACGAGATAATGCCGATCAACGACAGCAACAATATTCAGTCGCTCATTGAGGCGCTGAATTATTTTTATAAACAGACAGGCAACGAAATCACGTTCGAATATATTCTCTTCAACAACTTCAACGACTCGATAAAAGATGCGGACGAGTTGATAAAAATCTACAGGCAGGTGCCTGCTGATCTTGTGAACATTATTGAGTACAACCCCATTGAGATGGCGACCTTCAGAAAGCCGGATAAAGAAGTGGTGGAGAAATTTATGAACCATCTTTCAAAAAACCGTGTGAATGCAAGGTTGCGTGTGAGCCGTGGAAAGGACATTGACGCTGCATGTGGTCAACTTGCAAACAAGGGTTAATCCGTCTGGCAACACAAATATATCATGAGTAAGAATTCACAATTTCAGAAATTCATCAATCAGAAGAGCAACGCGGCCCGTAAGGAATCTTTCAAGCAGGAAAAAAAGGTGGCTAAGAAAGAAAGGGCCGAGGCCATAGAAAAGCGTTTTGAGGAAAAGCGTGCGCTCAAAACCGAAGCTTATAAAAAATCCGCTGCTCCCGTCCGCAACGAAGTAAAAGCTTCTCTGCGCGGACCGGCAAAGACAAGACCGGTGGTTATTGCGAAAACAGGGAAAGGAGGAACAGGTCAATCAACCATCCCGTCAAAGGCAACAACCGTTAGACAGGCAGCAGGCAAGACAGCGGCGGGGGATGCCTCGGCTTCGCTCGGCATGACGGCACCCCGAACCAACCAGTCAACGAATCAAAGAACCAACAAATCAAGTGATCAACCAGTCAACGAATCACCTGACAACCCATCCAAGCGCTCAAGCTATCCCGTCCAAACCCTTCCCCTCAATAAATTCATCGCCCACAGCGGAATTTGCTCGCGACGTGATGCTGCCGAACTGGTAAAAAGAGGTGAAGTAACCGTCAACGACAAAGTAGTTACAGAACCCGGCACAAAAATCATCAACTCCGATATTGTAAAATACAAGGGCAAAAGGCTCACGCCATCGAAGAATTTCGTTTACATTCTCCTGAATAAGCCCAAAGATTATATCACTACAAGTGATGACCCCGAAGGACGCAAAACCGTGCTGGACCTGATCCGTCAGGCCACACCGGAAAGAGTATATCCTGTTGGCCGGCTCGACAG
Organism: Chitinophagaceae bacterium; assembly: GCA_014379785.1. Lineage (GTDB taxonomy): Bacteria > Bacteroidota > Bacteroidia > Chitinophagales > Chitinophagaceae > JACMLD01. The sequence goes on along the minus strand of JACMLD010000172.1, from coordinate 3,800 downwards.
AAACACATCAGGCGTGCTGCTGCTCACCAATGACGGAGACCTCGCCCAGGTATTATCTCATCCTAAACACGAGATCAAAAAGATCTACGAAGTTCGGCTCGACAAACTGCTGACGAAAGCAGACTTTGATAAACTGCTCTCCGGACTTACACTGGAAGATGGCTTTATCGCACCCGACGTGCTCGGATATCCGGATCCGAAAGACAAATCCATTGTTGGCATTGAAATCCACAGCGGACGAAACAGAATCGTGAGAAGAATTTTTGAACACCTTGGCTATGATGTGCGTCAACTCGACCGTGTCATGTATGCCGGGCTAACAAAGAAAAATGTACAGCGCGGCAAATGGAGATTTTTAACCGAGAAGGAAGTAAGAATACTGAGACACTTCAATCCCCAGACACGTACGAGTCGTGAAGCCGGCAAGAAAAATCCGCCGATCAACAAGAGCCTGACCACATCCAGAAAACAGGCGCCGTCGAAAAGAGCGGCTCCGGCTGCAAGAAGAACAGGACCGGCACAAAGACCGGCTACAAAACCACCGCGTAAATAATGAATCTAAAGGATATCACCATTTTTGAGAATGAAAATCTGATCGTTCTCAACAAGCCCGCCGGCTTACTGTCAATACCGGACCGGACCCAGTCTGCCCCTTCTCTGAAAGACCATCTGAAGGAAAAATTTGGAAACATTTTCACCGTACATCGTCTCGACAGAGATACCAGCGGTGTCATTGTATTTGCCAAAAATGAATCGGCACACAAAAGCCTGTCGCTTCAATTTGAACACAGGAGTACAAAAAAAATATACAGTGGACTCGTGAGTGGTCGTCCACCCGAAGATGCCGGTGTTGTGGAAGAAGCCATTGCCGATCATTATTCGCAAAAAGGAATGATGATGATCTCAGCAAAAGGAAAACCTGCGCTGACACATTACCAGACCATTGAATCATTCAAACATTATTCCTGGCTGGAATTTGAAATTTTCACCGGCAGGACTCACCAGATTCGCCTGCATGCAAAACACCTGGGCTGCCCGATAGTATGCGACAATCTTTATGGAGATGGAAAGCCAGTCCTGCTTTCTTCTATCAAGAGAAACTTTAAGTTGTCGAAAAATGCCGATGAAGAAAGACCGGTGCTTAATCGCCTGGCACTCCACGCGGCCCGGCTGAGTATAGCCATCGATGGTAATGAGGTAATGGAATTCGAGGCCCCTTTGCCAAAGGATCTCAGGGCTTTGCTGCAGCAGTTGAAAAAATGGAACTAGCTTTTACCGAGATCAATCTCGGTGTTGTCGCCAATATTCAGGCTACGACTTTCTCCTTTTAATTCGGTGTCGCTCCCGATCAGGGAATGTGTGAGCACAATGTCATTCAGATCTGCGAACGCGCCAATGATCGAGTCTTTCACTATCGAATAGTTCATACTTACACTTTCTCCGATTGCTACATTCGGGCCAACGATAGAATTGCGGATATCGCATCCGGCAGCGATGCTCACAGGTGGAATGATGATGGTATTTTCGAACTGATGATCTTCTGAAATGGTATGTCCGAATTTTTTCAGCAAAGTGGCATTGCTTTCGAGGAGTGATTCCTTTTTTCCGCAGTCGAACCAGTTCTGCACTTTATAAGGCTGAATCCGTGCATTGTTTTTTATCATGCATTCGAGCGCGTCGGTAAGATTGTATTCTCCGTGACTCATCAACTTGTTGTTGATATTGTTTTCGAGACATTCGAAAAGAGATGCAGATTCTTTGATGCGATAAATGCCGACAAGGGCCATATTCGATTTTGGAATATGTGGTTTTTCCACTACTCTGCTTACAAATCCGTCTTCGCTGGTTTCTGCCACCCCGAAATCCCTCGGATCATCCACTTTTTTCACTCCAACCATGCTGAACTCGTTGTTCAGGACGCTTTCAACGCTGTATTCGCAGACCGAATCACCCAGTACTATGAAAATTTCGTCGTCGCCAACAATGGGGCGGGTCAGGAGGATTGCATGGCCTATTCCCTGTCTTTCGTTCTGCTGCACAAAATGGCTGTTGATGCCCGGATATTTCTCGTGCACATAGTCCTTGATCTTATCACCGAGGTATCCGACAATGAAAATGAACTCGTTTATGCCTGCCGACTGAAGTTGTTCAACGATAATGCCCAGGATTGTTTTCCCTGCGAGTGGAATCAAAGCCTTGGGTTGAGTATATGTGTGAGGGCGAAGTTTGGTTCCTGCCCCTGCTACCGGTATGATTGCTTTCATGCCACTGGCTACTGATCGCCGTTTAATTTACAATGTAAAAAGCCAACGAAAGTAGCATTTTTCCAGGCAAACAAAAACTTGTTTGTCAAATCGACCAAGCTATTGGCTACTCGCTTATTTTTGCGGTCAATCAGATTGCCTCCCGGCAATGAAAACAACAAAGAATGCAAAGAGATAACCTCGTTTTTGACTTGATTTACAAGGAATTACAAAGGCAGCGTCACGGAATCGAACTCATCGCGTCAGAAAATTTCACCTCTTTGCAGGTGATCCAGGCGACGGGTTGCGTTATGACCAATAAATATGCAGAGGGATATCCCGGCCGCAGATATTACGCAGGTTGCGAGATTGTTGATCAGACAGAGCAACTGGCGATTGATCGCCTGAAGGAGATTTTTGGTTGTGAATATGCCAATGTTCAGCCTCATAGCGGTGCGCAGGCCAATGCCGCTCTGTTGCTTGCGGTTCTTCAGCCGGGGGACAAAATTCTCGGACTCGACCTCAGCATGGGCGGACATCTTACCCATGGCTCACCAGTCAATTTCAGCGGAAAACTCTACCAGCCCTTCTTTTACGGGGTAAAAAAGGAAACCGGTCTCGTTGATTATGAAATGCTGGAGGCGCAGGCAAGAAAAGAAAAGCCAAAGCTCATCATCTGCGGCGCATCGGCATACAGCCGCGACTGGGATTACGCAAGAATCAGAAAAGTGGCCGACGAAATCGGCGCTTTCGTGATGTGCGATATGGCCCACCCGGCCGGACTGATAGCAAAACAATTACTCAGTTCACCTTTCCAGCACTGCCATTTCGTTACCTCCACCACCCACAAAACCCTCCGCGGTCCAAGAGGCGGCATCATCATGATGCACAAGGATTTCGACAATCCTTTCGATCTCAAAGACGTAAAAGGCAATATCCGCCCGATGAGCAACCTCATCGACATGGCCGTTTTCCCGGGCACACAGGGCGGACCGCTTGAACACGTCATCGCTGCAAAAGCAGTGGCCTTCGGCGAAATTCTCACCGACGAGTTCACCGTCTATGCAAAACAAATCATCAGCAACGCACAGGTGATGGCGAAAGCCCTGGTGGCAAAAGACTACCAGCTCATCAGCAATGGCACAGACAACCACCTCATGCTCATAGACCTCCGCAATAAAAATATCAGCGGAAAAAAAGCCGAACAAGCCCTGGTCAAAGCAGATATCACACTCAATAAAAACATGGTACCCTTTGATGACAAAAGCGCTTTTGTCACTTCCGGCATACGCGTCGGCACAGCAGCCATCACCACCCGCGGTATGAAAGAAGAACATATCCCATTCGTAGTGGATGCGATAGACAAAGTCCTGATGAACGCAGACGACGACGCCATCATCAGCTCTGTTCGCAAACAAGTCAACGAATTCATGGAACAGTTCTCCCTTTACCCGGAACTCGGATAAACATCCGCCCACCGCTTCCAATGCCTCAACAGAAATCAGATCCCATCCGATCTCATCTCCCCATGCCCTCTCACGATGAACGGATGTAGTG
>JACMLD010000171.1 GCA_014379785.1 Chitinophagaceae bacterium | reverse complement strand
GAGGCACTCAACAAAGCTGCCTGTCAGAATATTCTGATCAGAGCAGAAAAAGGCCTGGACACCATGATAGGCGAAGGCGGACTGAAACTCAGTGGTGGGGAAAAACAACGTTTGTCCATTGCACGTGCATTGTTGAGAAAGCCGCGATTGCTCATATTTGACGAAGCCACTTCGGCACTTGACTCACTGACAGAGGAAGAAATCACCGATACCATCAAAGCCATTTCATCCGAACAGAACCAGATAACGATTCTGATAGCTCACAGACTTTCGACTATCATGCATGCCGACAGGATCTATGTGCTGGAAAGAGGCAATGTAGAAGAAACCGGAACGCATGGCGAGTTGCTGCAATCAAAAGGACTCTACTACGCCATGTGGCGTCAGCAGATCGGAGAAAGAAAAAGCGCCGGCGTACTCAGCGCTTAAAATAGTCGGCAATGGAACTGTTTTCGCGAAGGCCTTCCATATCCTTCAGTTCAATCTCAAGTGCCCTGGTACTGATCTGAATTTCGGAAAGGGAAAGAAACAGCGAAGTCAGCATGGAAACAAGACTGGCGATAAAAAGAATATTTGCCCAGGCGTCGAGTTGCTCATATATAAAAAACATGCAGAGCACGCAGAGAAATAAACTCATCACTCCAAACCATTGCATGAGTTTTATCAGGCGCAGCCTCAGTCTCAGGTTGGTGATCTGTTTTACAAGACTTTCTTTATCAGTGTGATCTTTGTATTTGGAATGAAGATTTCGGATCAGGCTCGCCAGGGCGAGAAAACGGTTCGTATAAGCAAGCATGAGAAGACTGATGGCCGGAAACAACAAGGCCGGTGTATTTATCGAAAGCTCCATGAATGAAATTTATATCAAATAATAAAATTAAAAACCATACGTTATACAATCTACTAACCCAATTTACATAGTAATGTCAAAAGCCCGTCGTTTATCGTCGGGCTTTTGTATTTGATTCATTTTCGATCCTACAGAGAAAATTCAAATGGTATATTAACCTTGAGGCTAAAGTTTCTCCCCATATTATAGACTCCGCTCCTTCCGGTGGATGTGTTGACCGATGTATACTTTAAGCGGCTGAGGTGGTTTTGATAAGCAACATCGGTGATATTGTTGGCTGCCGCATAAATGCTGAACAGCGTTTTTCCCTTTCTTACCAAATCGCCGCCAAAACCCGCATTCAGCAAACTATAGCCAGCGGTGGCGGTTTCAGTATCGAATGCCGTAAAAGGATTATTCTGTTTGAAATTTGTTTCGAGCTCCAGGTTGAGGTACAGATTTTTTACTGCCTTGCCCTTTCTTCCAAAATCCGCCCTCAGCTGATTTATCATCCGCGCCGAAGGAATGGAAGGCAGGTTTTTACTTCCGTCTACAGCACTGCTCAATATACCCCGCACCCAGGAAAAACTGTTTTCAATATGCAGCCAGTCAAGCGGATGAGGATGGATATCAATATTGAATTCAGCGCCATATAAACTGGCATTCTGCTGGTCAAACCTGAATCCAAAATATTGCTCGGCACCATCCATGATAATAGAATCACCTCCATTTTCAGAGGCAAGCTTCCGGTAATAAATAAAATTATTCATGTGGTTGTAAAACACCGCCGCCGATGCGGATATGTGTTCCGTGGAAAGCTCAAGACCGGCATCCACCTGCAGACTTGTTTCTGATTTGAGGTTTCTTTCTCCGTATTCAAACCGGTTGGTGCCTTCGTGGGCACCGTTACTTGCCAGTTCAGGCACACTGGGTGCACGAAATCCGCGCGCTACATTTAACTTTAGCGTCAGCTGGCTGCTTGCTTCATAGCTTAGACCGGCACTTCCTGAAAAATTGGAGTAATTTTTTTTAAAAGAATCAAAGTTTAACAGGCGGTTGTCAAACCGCACCCCGCCGCTCAGATTTATTTGGCCGATTCTTTTCTGGGTATACACAAAAGCCCCGATGTCAAATCCGTCGTATTCCGGAATCAATACTTCAATACCCCGGTTCCTGCTCCCCTGTTGCATACCATTGATGCCAATCGTTGTCTTCCAGTCGGACAATTCTGCAAAATGATATTGAAGGTTATAATTCAGCGTCTTCAGGTCAAAATAAAGACTCTTTTCTGACGGGTCCGCTGCATTTCCAAACTCCTGACGGCCGTTGCGCTGCCATGCAAGCAAAATAGACAGTCTGTCGGCGCCAATCTTGAAACTGTTGTCGAGCGCAGCTTTGAAATGCCTGACCGATTGACGTGGAATTCCATTGGCAGTTTTTAAAAGATCACCCGTGACGGCATCGCGGTCACCTTCCACCAAACCGGGTTCCTGGTCAAAATAAGTCAGCAGCAAATGAGTGAAACCCCAGGATTTGTTTAGTCCAACATAACCACCGGCATTCTTCTCACTGAAATCTGAATTATACACTTTCCCATCGTATTTATTTTTATAGTCTTCCGCGGCTTTGAGCGAGCCGTTGAGTCCCCATATAAAACCATTTTTATTTCCACTGAGGTCCAGGTGGGTTCCTCGTTGTTGGTTGTTGCTCTGATAGGTCCCGAAGAGATTTCCTTTTATAGTTCCCTCTGTCGCCGGCAGGACAGAAATAAAATGGACAACACCTGCAAGGGCATCGCTTCCATACATCAGCGATGCAGGGCCTTTTAATATTTCGGCCTTGCCAACATTGTATTCATCGATCTCGATACCGTGTTCATCACCCCATTGCTGCCCTTCCTGTCTTACTCCATCGTTTACTACCACCACACGGTTGTATCCGAGGCCGCGAATAAAAGGTTTGGAAATAGCCGGACCGGTAGACAGTTGCGAAATGCCCGGCGTCTTTGAAAGTGCATCAATCAGATTGGTGGAACTGCCATGCAGAAAATCTTCTCTTTTGAGAATATTCACCGGGATGGGCGTGCGCCTGACGGAAGTGGCCGATGAAACACCCGTAACAGTTACAGCCTCATTTTCTGCATGAGATATTCTGAGCGTAAAATTGCGCTGCACATTTCCGTTCAGATCAACGGACTCGACCACTGATGCATGTCCCAGGTAGCTGACTTCCAGCAGCCACCGGCCGCGCGGTATGTTGCGGATGATGTAATTGCCTGCTGAGTCTGATCTGGCACCTATCCGCAGGTCAGGAAAATACAGAGATGCGCCTGCAAGCGCTTCGTTGCCATCTGAAACCTGTCCGCTGACTGTAACTCTTGTAACAGAAGATATGGTGGTGGATGTTTGAGAAAATACAATTGGATGACCAAATAAAAAGCTGGTCAATATACATGCGAAACGAAATGATAATTTCATTGAAAAAGTTTTACCCCCGAAGGAAATGGAATAATTGGGCCGGGCCCTTGCATCTAGACTCCTGGAGATGCGGGTGGACCGCGGAGCAGGATAAAATCGAGCGGGCGGGTCGAAGCACGCGCAAGAATCGGCTGACAGAATTCATTTCCGGCATCAAACCTTTCGCATAATATGCTTACAAGCTCAGTGGGTGTGAATGGAGATTCCGCTACCAGCTGATCACAGTGACAGGTAAAACCATCTGCCTGCATCAATGGGTAGTGACCGTCAGCAGCAAGGTTTACCTGATCGTGATGATCCGCTACGATGTCGTGCAAAAACTTCTTGGGAGCAATACTGAAAGCAAAAACCAGTATCAGCAATATGCTGACAATAGGCCGGAAGTTTATTCCTCGATATCTGGTAGAATTTGCCACTTGGTTGCAAAAATACGGAATGCATGCAATCAGCGGACAGTTGGTAAGATTATTTTTTTAGAATGACGGTAAAGGTGGATCCGCTGCCGGAGTTACTTTCGCAGGTAACCGTACCATTGAGTTCCTGCAATATTCGTTTTACTATCGACAGTCCCAGGCCGGTAGACTGTTCGCCGCCAGTAGGTGTTGAGCCGATGAGGCTGTATTTTGAAAAGAGAAAAGGAATTTTGTCTTCCGCAATGCCTTCGCCCTGGTCGCTGACAGCCACTTCTGCCTGTGTGGCGTTGGCTGTTGTTTTTACAGTAATGGTTTTATCGCGTGGAGAATATTTTAAGGCGTTTGAAAAAATATTTTCAAAAACCCTTGCGAGCAGTTGCTCATCACTGATGATTTTTATTTCATTTTTGTCTTTACTGAAGGCAAATGAAATATTTTTTGCTTTGGCGGCAGGGCCGAAGCCGGCAATTTGTTTTTCGAGAAAATCTACCAGGTCGAATTCAGAAAATTGTATGGTACGCTGGTTGGTCTCCGCCTTTTCAACATCCAGAATATTCCTTATCATCGATTCTCCTCTGATGGCAGAATCATGGATCCGCTTTACCGCCTTTTGTTGATCACCAGAAAGCCTATCACCTTCCTCTTCGATGATCTGGTTCCACATTTTTATGGATGCAAAGGGACTTCCCAGGTCATGTGAGACGATGCTGATGAGAGAATTTTTTTCCGAATTCAGTTCAGCGAGCTTTTCATTCTGCTTCTGAATGAGCGCGTTTCTCGTCATCAGCTTGCTGTTTGCTCTTCTTTTTCCTATGAGTGAAATGGCGACAATAACTGCAATGACGGCCGTAGCCGCTGCCAGGTATATATAATTGCGGTTTCTCAGTTTTTCTTTTTCCATTGCGGCCTGCAGTAGTTTGTTGTCCTGCTCCCGCTCATGCGCATTGAATCTTTCCTGCAAGCCGGCAATGGTTTCATTTGTCTCTTCGTTGACAAGTGCCGTATCGATGGAATAGGAACGCAGCTGAAAATAATACGCATTTTTAAAGTCTGATCTGGCAGCATGCAGGCGGCTCAGCAATGCATAGCTGTCAGCCTGTTTACTTTTCGCATTGATTTTGGTGGCGATGCGGAGCGAGGCTTCTGCATGCCGGAGAGACAATACAAAATCCTTTTTTTCAAGATATGCATCCGCAAGGTTGAGGTGATCAATCCACGATTCGGATTCGCTGCTGTTTTTCTCATGCGCAGCAAGATTTTTATTAAAAAACTCAAGTGCCTTATCATAATCTTTCTTCTGGAAGTATACATTCCCGATATTGTTGTATAGCGACGTGAGATCTACTCTTTCGCCAAGTGGCAAAGCTGTCTTTAATCCTTTTTCGAGAAAAAAAAGTGCGCTGTCCGGCATACCCAGCTGATTGTAAATAGCGCCAACATTACTGTAGGAGGATTCAAGAGAATAGGGATCGGCTTTCTTTTCTGCCAGCGCAACGCATTCCAGATACATCTCTTTTGCTTTCTGCGGTTGCTTGGTGCTCACATATATATACGCCAGATCATTCAGCGCAGCCAGTTCGTAACTGTCGGAATGTAGCTTTTTGGCGGCATCCAGTGATTGCAGATACCATCCGATCGCTGCAGAATAATTGCCACGCAGATCTTCGGCAAGTCCTTTCAGCCTGAGTGAAAGCACGGGACCGCGATCGTAGTCGAGACGCAACGATTCTTCTTCTATGAAATTTGCATAGTGATTGATGGAGTCCGCCTTGCTTTCATCCATGTCCAGGCATCGATCGTACAATGCTTTCAGGCGGCTGGTGTCAGATTGTGCAGCAAGTTGAATGCTGCTCAAAACAGCAAGGCACAAAAGCCATGATCGCAGGGATGCTATGATGGCACTCACGGCTTTCAATCAATGAGTTTGTTTTTAAGCGCAAATTTTACCAGTCCGACAGTATTCGTTACGCCCAGTTTGGAAATGAGGTTTTTTCTGTGCGTCTCGACCGTGCTTACGCTGAGAAATAGTTTTTCGGCAATTTCAGAATTGCTGAATTCCTTGCAAACCAGTTGCAAGATCTCCATCTCTCTTTTTGTAAGTATGCTTTCTGCGCGGCGGTCTTCAAGTGTGATGGTTGACCTGAAGTCATCTTCAGCGATGATATTAATTTCTTTGCTGTAAAAGGTCTCACCCCTATGCACAGCCGCAATTGCTTCTACCAGTTCGCTCAATGGCGCATTTTTCAGCACATATCCCTGCACATTGTGACGCATCAGTTTGTGGATATATCTGGTCCCGCGCATAAGGGTCAGGTAGATAATCTTTTGAAGTGGGGCGATTTGGCGTATTCTGATGATGAGGTCTTCTTCGTTGATATCCGGCAGATGTACATCCAGCAGGAGGATATCTGCTTCCAGGGAAGGAAGTGCGGCCAGAAGCGTCTCGCCATTTAAGGCGGTCCCCAATACCTTTAAGTCCTCCTGTTTGCCGAGCAGTAACGATAACCCCTCGAGATACATCTCGTGGTCTTCAACGATGTAAACATTGATCATAGATCAGACTATGATCAAATGTAGTTTATTTTATCTCACCTTCAGCATTGAACGCACCTGTTGGATCGCGCCGTTTTGAAATCTGGCATAGTACACACCGGGAGGAAGTCCATAGCTGTTGAAATCCACATTGTAAACACCCGGCGCATATTCTTTGTCTGCCAGCGTTTTTATGGAACGGCCAAGCGTGTCAATGATGTGGACCAGTGTATGTCCGCCTGAAGTCTTGAATGTGATTTTCGTGCTCTCAACAAACGGGTTTGGATAATTGACGATCAGCTGGTCGCCGGCATTCCGGTATACATCGTCGAGGCCCGTGGTGCTGCAGGCACCGTTGACGCAAAGCGGAATGTTCTGAAAATTCTTAAACATGATTGTTTCCAGATCAGTTGTCTTCACGCAGAACCACTGGCTGAGAATGGATGCATAGATGCTTCTGAAATCGTATTGAAAAGGAATATTATCGTTTACACTGACTGTGCCGGCGATTGCAGGGTTGTTGCCATACACACCCGAGCGGACATTTTTACCAAAAACAAAGACCGGTGCGGCAGCTCCATGGTCGGTGCCCACGCTGGAATTGGATTTGATGCGACGTCCAAATTCTGAAAATGTCATTCCGATGACACGGTCTTCAACACCCAGGGCCTTTACGTCATCCATAAACGCTTTGATGGCATTTGAAACTCTAGCGAGAAGATTGGCATGGTTGCCAATCGTGGTATCTGCGGTGTCGGTTTGAGCAGAATGGGTATCGAAGCCACCCGTACTCACCATATATACCCTTGTTTTTAGTCCACCTTTTATCAGTCTGGCGACAACCTTCAATTGTGCTGCCAGATCATTTCCAGAAGGATAAGCTCCCTGTGTTGGTACTGCCGCCGCTGCATTTTTTATTACCTGTGCATATTGCTGTGTTTGCTGGGCGACGAGCCTGATATATTTCAACTCCTTGCCCCAGGGTGTATCGGGCGCGGGGTCTATCACGCCATCTATCAGGTTGTAGAAGTTAGTCGGATCGGTGATGCTCATTCCCATGTTTACAGAAGGACCCTGCAATGCGAGCGATGTGATTGACCCAATCTGGATCGCCAGGGGATCGGGCACGGCTGCATTCGGGTAGCCATTCGGAAAATTCGGATATTCAACTCCCAGGTATCGGCCTGCCCAGCCGGTATTGACCACCTTATTGGAATCAGATGCACTCATCCAGATATCGGTAGCGCGGAAATGAGAGAAATTGGGCGAAGGATAGCCAACTGCCTGTATTACTGCGAGCTTTCCTTCATTGTACAAAGTCTGCAGGCCAGTCATAGAGGGGTGCAATCCTGTTTTATCATTTCCATTGAGCGTGAGTACCCTGTTCTGCGGAATCGCTATATTCTGTCTTGCGTTGTAATAGTTGCCATAGATATCGATGGGAATAACCATGTTGAGTCCGTCATTACCACCATTGAGCTGTATCAGCACGAGAACTTTATCAGTATCTGTGGTTGTGCCCATCAGAGCCTGTACCAACGGGCTCTCTGCCCCATAGGCCTTTACGGAAAGTCCGCCTACGATTACAGGCAGAATGGTTGCTGGGATTGTATTTCTTAAAAAATCTCTCCTTTTCATATTGGATGGTTTAGAGATTAGGCCAGTTGATATTCGGCGAGGTTCATAAAATATTTGTACAGGTCGCGCAGTCTCGTGGTGACGGTCTGCAGTGCCATTGGATCGGTCGGATTTGCGAGATGCGCATTCCACGCGTTTGTCCAGTAGTAGTCCTGCGTTTGTCCGCTCAGCAGAATATTTGTTTTCACAACATCCCTTGCTGCCTGTGAAAGTGGTACGCGGTAAAGTACTGCCAGCGAATCCGTAATCAACACGTTGGGATCAGCCGGATTCGGCAGTCTTTTGGCGAATGCCACCACATCTATCTTAATGGTCTTGCCATTGCGGGTGTAACCGGTGGTGACCATGGTATCGGTAAAACGATTTCTTTTGGGAAGTGTGTCTGAGTTGATCCACAGTTCGTAAAACTGGGGTTCCTGGTAATAGGATGGCCAGCCAGAAACACTGGGCGGGTCAGCAAAATTTTGATTGAGATTGGTTGCCTGCGCGCGGATGTATTCAAACATATTATACGCATCAACATATTCAGTGCTGGTATCTGGAAATACAACGCCGTACTCACGGCAAAGCTTAACCGCAATTTCAATCGGACTTTTGATTATGCATCCTCTGTTGAGCGCGTCAAAGAAGTGATCGCTTTTCAAAAGCGTGGAGATTACCGGTTTGATGTCCCAGTTACTATTGCGGAAAAGAAGTGCCAGCGGATCAATCACAGTCGCCTGTGCAGTGGCATCGATCGTATAATAACAAAACCAGCGATAGATTTTTTTGACGATGAATTGCGAAACCTCGATGTTCTTTGCAAAAATCATGTTGAGTAAATCGTCGAGTTCCGCGTCACCGGCCGTAGGGCCTGTACGTCCCGTGATTACTGTATTTCCAAAGAAGGAGGAAAACTGCTTGTTTGCAATGTCATGCCGCGCATTGTCGTAGTAAGTACTGGTTGTGGCGAAGTTGATTCTCCAGCCGGTTAGAACCCTGGCCGCTGCCATCACATCATCTTCGGTATAATTTGGATTGTTTTCTTTTCCAAGGGTAAACAGCTCCTGCAGCTCACGAGAATAGTTTTCATCCGGTGCGACTTTCGAATTCAGATAACCGTTGAGATATCTGAGCATGCCCGGATCAAGTGTGACTGATTTTACCAGTGCCTTGAAATTTCCGAGTGATTGTGCACGGAGTAGTGAATGGTGTTTATAAAGAACCTGGGGATCGTTTATTTCTGCGGCTTCTGTGGCGAAGTGGTTATGCCAGAACATAGTCATCTTTTCACGGATACTTCTGTCCTGGTTGATCATCAGTCCAATGCCCCATTTTTTAAACGAAGCTCTGCGGCGGCTCTGAATGGTGCCATCGGAACTGTAATCGTTTACCCAGGTGGCACCTGGTGCAACTGCGGTATCAGGTACTGCAGCTCCGGTGGTATCATAATCCTTTACGGGAGGTGCTGGCAGACCAGCAGGATTCAATAACTCATCCACGGCCTGGTCCATCGTTCTCGTCCGGAAATAAGCAATATCATCCAACGATGCACCAAACATTGTTCTCTTCAGCAGATGCACAATTTCTTCTGTACCGAAAGGTCCGGAATAAGGAGTGAGTCCACTAAAGGTTCGGGCTGTCTGATGAGGACTTGCAGGTGCAGGACGATGGGTGGCTTTTCTGCGCGCAGTCAGAAAGTCTCTTCTATTCATATAGAGACAATTTGGTTTTTAATTGATATTCGATTTCTGGAAACCAGAAAGGTTTAATGACATTTTAACAAAATTCTTGCCATTACACCTTTTATCAATCTCTACAACGAAGATTTGCCGAATTTATGGTAGTTCTACTCGGTTTAATTGATATTTTCAATAATTCCGGCTATACCCTGACCGCCGCCGACGCAGGCTGTAACGATGCCATATTTTTTATTTAATCTCTTCATGTCCTGTGTAAGCTGAACGGTTAGCTTGCAACCCGTACAGCCCAGGGGGTGGCCAAGCGCAATCGCACCGCCATTGATATTTACGATAGCCGGATCTATTTCCAGTTTTCTGATTACCGCCAGCGCCTGTGATGCGAATGCTTCATTGAGTTCCACCAGATCAATCTGACCCAAACTCATACCGGCCTGCTTTAGCGCTTTTGGCACTGCCTCCACAGGACCGATCCCCATGACCCTTGGATGTACGCCCGCAGATGCGCAGGCAATCAACCGTGCAATGGGTTTGAGCCCCAGTTCATTCACCATTCTTTCACTCATCACTATCGCGAATGCGGCACCATCACTTGTCTGCGATGAATTACCGGCTGTAACTACCCCACCCTGTGCAAATGCGGGCTTAAGCTTCGCAAGCGCATCCAGTGAAGTATCAGCACGTGGACCTTCGTCCGTATCCATCACATAAGATTTCTTTTGCTTTTTTCCTTTGGCATCGAGGTAGATCTCTTCAACCGTTATTGGAAGAATGCCGCCTTTGAAATAACCATTCTTTATGGCAGCCATCGCTTTCTGATGAGAGTTGTAGGAAAACTCGTCCTGATCCTCGCGACTCACTCCATATTCTTTTGCTACGGCTTCCGCGGTAAGACCCATGCTGAGATAATAGTCCGGCTCTTCCGTGGCAATCGAATAGGCAGGCACGGTCTTCCATCCGGATGTCGGTACCATGCTCATGCTTTCCGTGCCGCCGGCTATAATACATTCAGCCTGACCGGTTCTGATTTTCGCTGATGCTATTGCAATTGTTTCAAGTCCGGACGCACAATACCTGTTGACGGTCATCCCCGGCGCATGAAAACCAATTGCACGCGCGGCAATGATCCTTCCCACCTGCAAACCCTGCTCCGCTTCCGGTACAGCGTTGCCGACAATCACATCATCTACCTGCTTCGGATCCAGCTGCGGCACCGAAGCCATCAACCCCTTGATCACATCAATGGCAAGATCATCCGGCCTGGTGAACCGGAAACCACCACGTTTTGATTTGCCTACTGCTGTCCGGAATCCCGCCACTATATATGCTTCCTGCATAAAATTGATTTTAATTTCCTAGTTAGTTGTTTATGCAACTTTCTTACTCAAAGTTAATTCCTTGTTTCATATCTGCAAGAAAAGCGTCCTAAAACTTCTGTTATCTTCGCGGATATGTATCAACTGCTCCGTCGACTGCTGTTTTTATTCCCGGCCGAAGCTGTGCATTATTTCGCCATGAATTCGCTCAAATTTCTCGTCAGCATTGGCTTGAAACGATGGATCACGGGAATATTTGCGGTAGAAAATCCTTCCGTTGTGACCAGGTTTTCTGGTCTTGATTTTAAAAACCCGGTTGGCCTCGGAGCGGGATTTGACAAGAACGCACTTTACCTGAATGAACTGGAAGCGCTTGGATTTGGATTTGTAGAAATCGGCACCGTGACCCCTCTTCCGCAGGACGGCAACGAAAAGCCCCGGCTGTTCAGATTGCCGGAAGACAAGGCGCTGATAAACCGCATGGGATTTAATAACGATGGGGTAAAAGTGATTTCAAAAAGACTGAAAGAAAATACCTCAGGGCTTATCATCGGCGGAAATATTGGCAAAAACAAACTCACACCAAATGAGAATGCATGGAAGGATTATGAAATCTGCTTTCTCGAGTTGTTCAACTTCGTAGATTATTTTGTGGTGAATGTGAGTTCGCCGAATACACCCGGACTGAGAGAACTGCAGGAAAAAGATTCGCTGCGAAAAATACTTGCGCATCTTCAGACACTCAACAGGCAGCAACCAAATCCAAAACCCATTCTTCTGAAAATAGCACCTGATCTCAGCTGGCCCCAGATAGACGATGTGATTGAACTGGCCATGGAAATAAAACTTGATGGGCTGGTTGCATGCAACACGACCATCAGCAGAGAAAATCTCCTCACACCAAAAACTGAACTGGAAGCCATTGGAGCCGGAGGGTTGAGCGGAGCCCCCGTGCGTGCACGTGCCACCGAAATCGTTGCGTATATCAATAGCAAGACAAATCGTTCAGTGCCTGTCATCGCATCAGGAGGTATTTTCACAGCCGCTGATGCCAGGGAGAAATTAACTGCCGGGGCTGCTCTTGTACAGGTATGGACGGGATTCATTTACGAAGGCCCGGCCATCGTGAAAAATATCTGTCGCGACCTGATCAAAAACGGATAGCCACAAAAGGCCCTGCCATCAGCACGTTTGAATAGGCTTTCGAAAGCGACAAACGCATGCCCGCAGAAATGTCTTCGCGAACAAAATATTCAAATTCTCCAAGCAGGCTGATTCCCGAAACACGTCCTTTGGACTCCTGTGGAATCCATTGCGCTTCTTTGTTGCCGTTTTCGTAGACAGGAAAAGACCTTTTTATTTTGTAGAATGAAAAACTATAGCCCGCGCCAATCTTCAGTGCGAAGTCTTCCGAACGCGCAGGTATCAGCAGGAGGTTAAAATCGAGTGTAGTGGCTTTTGTAAATTCCGTCACACTCTGTGTACGCGGATTTCCTTTTGTACTGATCCGCTTCAGGCCTATGCCGCCTTCCAGCCAGTCGCTCATCGGCATAGTGTATTCGGTATACACGCCAAAGCCACCCATGCCCGGGAAGTCTTTTACATAACCGGCGCCAAGGCGAAGCGAGCCCGGAATTGTTTCAGAAAATTGTGCGGAAGCCGACATTGCCACAATGGCAAGTATAATAATTGCAATACTCTTTTTCATAAGGGAGGGGGTTAAATAAAAAAGAGTAGATGTAGGTCGATATAAATGATTTTTAGGGTTGGGTTAATTAACTGCCATACGGCCTTAAAATTGTGCCAAACTCATATTTCTTTCCCTTTCACGTATTTTTGCGCAACTTTTAAAGAAACTTATGGAGGAATTATTTACGGTCGATGCGCTCATCAGCCTGCTCACACTGACAACGCTCGAAATTGTACTGGGTATTGACAATGTGATATTTGTGTCGATATTGATGGGTCGGTTGTCTGACAAGGAAAAGGTAAAAGCGAGAAGAATCTGGATGATTGCCGGCATTACGGTACGTATCATATTGTTACTTGGCATTGGATGGCTGGTAAAAAATGGCAACCGGGATCTATTCACCATCCTGGGTTATGGATTCAATCTTCGCAACGTGATCATGTTTGCGGGTGGCCTCTTCCTCCTTTATAAGACGGTGAAAGAAATCCACAACAAGCTGGAAGGCGATGAAGAGCATCTGGATATTAAATCGAAGTCTTCATCTTTTGCAGCCATCATGAGTCAGATCATCATCATCGATATGGTTTTTTCTTTTGACAGTATCATCACGGCCGTTGGCCTGGCGAAAATTGTCACGATCATGATCATTGCCGTGGTCATCGCCATGATCGTTATGTTTTTCTTCTCAGACAGAATTTCGACGTTCATACATAAACATCCTACACTGAAGATGCTGGCACTTGCCTTTTTGCTTATGGTGGGATTCAGTTTATTCTTTGAGGGACTTGAGCCGATTCATCACAAAGAAATTCCCAAAGGCTATATCTATTTCGCCATGGCGTTTTCTTTTGGTGTTGAACTGCTTAATCTGTGGATGCGCAAGCGTGAGAAAAAACAGGCGCGTCCCGTGGAGCTCCGCGAACCCCAGCCTCAGTCGCGATCAACCGAAGTGGGATCGGACCAGGCCAGATAATCTTTTCAATATATTGAAATAAAGGCAGCAGCTGTAACGGCTGCTGTTTCAGTTCTCAGCCTCGTGTCGCCGAGAGAAACGGGAATATAATTTTTGTTTTGTGCTGCACTGATTTCAGCTGGACTGAAATCGCCTTCCGGACCACTGAGAATTATTTTACCCGCGGTTGCATTATCTGAAGCTTTGCGGAGTGATTCTTTTTTGCCCTGTATACAATGCGCAATAAAACTACGCGGATATTTTTCAGTGATTTGGGGGTCCGCGATAAATGCAGAAAAAGAAAGCGGCTCATGCAGTAAAGGCAACCAGTGCTGCTGCGATTGCAACATCGCGCTGGTGAGAATATTTTTCATCCGATCAGAACGAAAATGCTGCTTCTCCGTTCTTTCACAGATCAGCGGGTATATTTCGCGAATACCCATCTCCGTTACCTTCTCCAGTATCCATTCAAACCTGGAT
>JACMLD010000170.1 GCA_014379785.1 Chitinophagaceae bacterium | reverse complement strand
AGGAGCTCAATCTCGACAGCTTTGCGGCTTATAATCTCCGTCGCCAGTACCATAAAATGGAAGAAGTGATCGAAATGGTCAAAGAAAAGGAGATGCCCCTCGAGAGTTACACCTGGATCCACAAGGATGCAAAGCTCACCGACGCCCAAAGGGCGATATTGACTGGCTGGAGCGAGGGTATCATCAAAGCGATGCAGCAAAAATATCCAATCGATAGCCTGGTAAGAAAGAAGTGAGGACCACCGCCAATATCGGCTGAGAAGTGTTAATTTGTGGCTGCTTGAGACGTGCTTTAACCAAAATGTCAACTGTCCTGTTTCTTCTCCTGGGAATTATCCCCCTGGCCTTGGTGCTATTTTTCGAAGTCCAGAAGACATACAACCGTCACCGCATGCGCGAACAGCTGGAGAACGGCAATCTTCAAACCCTCACTATTCCAAAAGATGCGGTTATCTGGATGGATGATCATGAGATACTGGTCAACAACATGATGTTTGACATCAAGACCAGTAAACTCGAAAACAATGTCTATACTTTTACAGGTTTGTATGATGCCGCTGAGACCGAACTCATCGAGGAGGCTGAAGGAATCCGAAAAGGCACGGAAGACGATGACCACCTGGTGTCGCTGATCAATCTGATCAATTCTCAATTTAAAAATCCAAATAAGGATGCGGGTTTTATTTCTTTCGAATCGCGAAAATTTTACGCACCGCATTCATCTGATCTGAGCAGTTTGCTAAGAACTGTTGACACTCCTCCGCCGCGCATTTGATTTGATACACAAGAATGCCGTCACCCCGAGCTTGCCGAGGGGTCTCCTGCCGCTGTTAACACCCTTTTCAGCGGTCGGGGGCCTCTCCACCCGCTATGGTATTGTCGAAAACCGGTTGGGGGCCTCTCCACCCGCTTCGCGGAGTCGAGGTGACTGCACTCATTTTTTTCCACTCCATTTCACTACCATTAATAATCCGCCATGAGCAATAAAAAATTGCTTGCGTTGCTATGCGCCTCTGGTGTAGCGATGACAAGCATTGCGCAGGATGATACACTGCGTATGGAGAAGACATTAGACGAAGTGATTTTTTCTTTTAATAAATGGGAACAGAAACTAAATGAGGTTCCCAATAAGGTAACAACAATCAGCAGGGCGCAGATCTTAAGAAACAACCCGCAGACCTCTGCCGATATGCTCGGACAGTCGGGCACCGTGTTTATTCAAAAGAGTCAGCTCGGCGGGGGAAGTCCCATGATCCGTGGCTTCGCAACAAACCGGGTGCTGCTGGTAATGGATGGCGTGAGAATGAACAATGCCATTTACAGAAGTGGAAACCTTCAGAATATCATCAGCATCGACCCGCTCAGTGTAGAGTCTGCTGAAGTCGTTTTCGGTCCGGGTTCACTCGTTTATGGCAGTGATGCCATTGGAGGAGTGATGGATTTCACCTCTTTGAAACCAAGGCTTTCCACCACAGGCAAACTGCTGGTAACCGGTAGTGCGGTAGCGCGTTATTCAACCGCCAATCAGGAGAAAACCGGCCATATCGATTTCAACCTCGGCGGAAAAAAATGGTCTGCACTCACATCGGTCAGCTACAGCAATTTTGGCGATTTGAAAATGGGAAAAAATGGCGGAGCCGACAGTTATCTCCGTCCGGAGTATGTTGAAAGGCAGGGAAACACGGATGTAATTGTTCCCAATTCGGATCCGAGAATACAGCGTTTCAGTGGATATGATCAATTGAATATTTTGCAGAAAATCAGGTTCAGGGTTTCAGAGAATCTTGACCTGCGGTATAGCTTTACGTATGCCGGGACCGGCGACGCTCCGAGATATGATCGCCTGATTCAGTATCGATCAGGCGCGCTGAGATTTGCAGAATGGAACTATGGTCCGATGCTTTGGAGAGTTCATAATCTCCAGGCGGTGCATTCAAAGAAAAATGCTTTGTACGACAGGGCCCGTTTTCTTGCTGCCTATCAGAACTATGAAGAAAGCAGGATCGACAGAGCACGTGCAAACAACAACCGCAATCTGCAGGCTGAAACAGTGGATGCATACAGCTTTAACTGGGATGCCGAAAAAGCAGTGGGAAAAGGAAATCTTTTTTATGGAGTTGAATATGTGTTCAACAAAGTGGGATCTTTTGGCGAAAGAACAAATATCAGCAATGGTGCTGTTACTCCATATATGAGCCGGTATCCGGATGGCAGCAAGTGGAGCACAACGGGTGTGTATGGCAGTTACAAGATCAACCTTCATCCGAAGCTGACTTTGCTGACGGGTCTTCGGTATAGTTACAATACGCTGGATGCTACTTTCGACACTACATTTATCAAGTTCCCATACCAGAAGGCGGATATTGGTGAAGGTGGTGTGACAGGAAATGCGGGACTCGTTTATCGTCCGACTGAAAGCTGGCAATTCAGCGGCAATGTGTCTACCGGTTACAGAATGCCGAATGTAGATGACGTGGGCAAGCTGTTTGAAAGCGTGCCAGGCAATGTGACCGTTCCGAATCCGGATATCAAATCTGAGTATGCATGGAACTTTGAGGTCGGAATCGTCAAAAACATTGCGGGAAAGCTGAGAATTGAACTGAGTGCTTTTCACACAAAGCTCAATGATGCGATTGTACGCCGGCCTTTTACATTCAATGGACAGGACAGCATCATTTTCGGAGGAACCAAAAGCCGAGTGGAAGCATTGCAGAATGTGGCAAAGGCCACTGTTTCGGGAATACAGGCAAGTGCAGAGATCAGGATTGTCAAAGGCTTGTCGCTGATAAGCCATGCAAACTGGATTGACGGCAAAGAAACGGATGATGTAAAGAATGAGCAGGTGCCTCTGAGACATGCCGCTCCTTTTTATGGCAGTACCATGCTTCGCTACCGCATGGGAAAGGTTTTCGTGGAAGCGTCTTCATTTTACAACAGCAAGATTGAAAACTCGGACCTCGCTCCATCAGAGCAGGCGAAGACGGATATCTATGCAAAGGACGAGAATGGGTTGCCTTATTCCCCGGGTTGGTACACTTTGAATCTGAAGGTTTCCTACCAGCTGATAAAGAACCTCGGCATTTCTGCAGGTTGGGAGAATATCACTGACCAGCGGTACAGGCCGTATAGTTCTGGCATTGTGGCGGCAGGAAGCAATGTGATTGTGAGTTTGAGAGCGGGTTTTTAGGGGAACGGTGATTCGTTGACTGGTTGGGTGCCGTCATTTCGACCGAGCGCAGCGAGCGGAGAAATCCCCAGCCGGCCGGAGTTGGGTCAAAATAATTAATAGCAGGGGATTCCTCCACCCTGGCCCTTCGGGCCGGAGTCGAAATGACGCTTTCGGCTGCTTTTTTTTATGTAACCAAAGCAGCATTGGATATATAAAATTGTCTTAACTTACAGGGTAACCAAATGTCCACAATGACTGAGGAAGCCATTTTACAAGGTTGTTTAAAAAATAATGCAGTAGCACAAAAGGAACTGTATCACAGGTACAGTCCAAAAATGCTCGCAGTCTGTTATCGTTTCGGCCATAACCGGGAGGATGCAGAAGACATGCTTCAGGAAGGATTTATCAAGGTTTTCAGCCAGATACATACTTTCCGGAATCAGGGTGCTTTCGAGGGATGGGTTAGAAGAATAATAGTGCACACCTGCATAAACAACCTTAAGAAAAATAAAAAGTTCAACGAGAGCGTTGACCTCATTCATGCCACAGCGGTACAGGTAAGGGAAGAAAGCGTGCCTTCGAGTGTTCAGGCAAAACAAGTGGTTGAATGTATCAGGCTATTGCCAATAGGATACAGGACTGTACTCAACCTTTACGCTATTGAGGGTTATTCGCACAAGGAAATTGCGGATATGCTCGATATCGAAGAGAGTACCAGTCGTTCTCAGTACACCAGGGCCAAGCAGATGCTTGAAGATATCCTGGTGAAAAAGAAAATCCTGGCGAAGCCTGCGAGAAAACTAGACGTGTTTTCTGTTTTTGGTAGATAAGGCCCGAACAATCTAAGCGTATGAAGAACCCGAAAATTAATCCGTACACAAACAACCCTTGGCATGGAGCGTAATTTTTACAATGAAGAATTTGAACACTTTTTAAAACAAAAAGCAGATCAGCATAAAATGTACCCGGCAGACAGGGTATGGCGCGGTGTTTACCATTCATTACACAGCAGACGCAGATGGTATATACTTGGCTTGTTGATTCTTTTGGTTTCCGGCGGACTTGTCAGCCGCGAATTGGTTTTATCAGGATATAAAGATGTTGCCCGTGAAATAAACGGCAGCCTTCAGAATACCATTTCCTTTACTTCTTCACTCTCCAGTGGAAATACGACCGGAAGCAATGGCTCAGTTCCGGCAACCCTGCCAGCCTACCTTAAAGGTGCCAAACCTTCTTCCGTACAAACATCGAATCAATTTCCGTCTGCAATCAACTCACGTATAGGCATAACCGTAAATGGTCCGTCATCTGAAAACAACTCAACGCCAACTTCTGAGCTGAAGCCGTCCATCATTGAAAACAATGCAACGGAAACCAACACAGAAGTTGCAACTCCTGAGATAAATGCTGAGAACGCTTCTCCTGAGATTGTAAAGCCTGAAGTGAAAGAAACCGAGAAGAAGAAAATCAAATCACTTTCTGCTTACGAATATCAGAATCAGAAAGCCATCGCTGAAATTCGTGCAAAACAGAAATGGTCATTGCAACTGTATGCGAGTCCAATCGTAAGCTACCGCAAACTCACAAACCTCAATCGTTCCAACCAGTACGTACCGGTGGCAATCAACTATGCAGCAGACCTGGACAACTACGTCCAGCACAAACCGGCATTGGGCTTTGAACTGGGAACCAAGATGCAGTTTCATGCAAGCAAAAGTCTGAAGTTATATATCGGTGGTCAGTTGAATTATTCCCGTTACACCATCGAGGCATATAACTACAATAAAGAACGTGCTACCATCACGCTGAGTTCAGCGAGAACGACTGACACCATCTCAAATTTCACCTCACTCAGAAATTTTGGTGGCTTTTATGGCGAACAACTCCAGAATCAATACCTGCAGATGTCCATACCAATCGGCGGCGAATTAAGATTGCTGGGCCGCAAACGTCTTCAGCTCAGCATTTCCGGATCCATACAGCCTACCTATCTCATTACAAGCGATGCATACCTGATTTCTACAGATTATAAGAACTATGTGCAGGACGCTTCCCTGGCGAGAAAATGGAATATTCATACAAACGTAGAAGCATTTGTCTCTTACAAAATGGGAAGTCTGAAATGGCAGTTTGGTCCACAGTTCAGATACCAGGTACTTTCGAGCTATAGCGACAAATATCCAATCAGAGAGTATCTGACTGAATATGGCATCAAGCTCGGCATCAGCAAAACCATCAAATAATTTCATGGGTCGCCGCAGTCCGGAAACAATTCTATTTCTTACTACCCTCCTTTTCCTCCTCTCCTGTAACAACCAGCCAGCTACCGTTGCTACGAAAACAACACCGGTGCAGAAGCAAGCCGACACCGCCGTAAACTTTTTTCCGGTAGCAGATTTTATCGGAGGGGAATTAAAAATGATCGATTCTTTTCAGTTGCCCATCACGAAGACGGTCACAATTGGGAAGCGTGAACAGGTATTTCCGCTTTCGGATGAAGAGCTGAAAACCCTTGCCGCAAATTTTCAAAAACCGAATCTGAGCGACGGGGAGTTAAAACCTCATTACAAAGAAAACAGCTTTGCTGACGAATCTGTTGGAGCGATTACGTTTACCTATAGCACAGAAAAGCAGGGCCTTGAGATTCGGCGCATGGATGTCATAGTAAAACCTGATCCTGTCAAACAACAAACGGTCAACAGCATTTATATTGAAAAGGAATTTACAAGAAACGATACAAGTTTCACCCAGCGCCTGTTCTGGAAGGCGGGCAAGAATTTTCAAATCATTACGGGCCGTTCAGCGGGTGGAAAAACGCTCCCTTTTGAACAGTTAAAAGTTATCTGGGATCCTTCCTGATTTGGGTTTTCTACCGATCTTTGCCGTCATGACGTCACAGGAATTTCAGCAGATATCACATACTATTCCTACAAACCCGGGCATTTATAAATATTTCGCAAAGGATGAGCTTTTATATGTTGGGAAAGCCAAAAGCCTGAGAAAGCGGGTCTCTTCTTATTTCACAAAGACTTTTACCAATTATAAGACCCATGAACTGGTCAGGCGAATCGAAAGAATTGAGTTTACAATAGTTGACTCAGAGCAGGATGCCTTGTTTCTTGAAAATTCCCTTATCAAGGAATTCCAGCCAAAATTCAACATCGACCTTAAAGATGATAAGAGTTACCCGTATATCGTCATCAAAAAAGAAGAATTTCCAAGAGTTTTTCTTACAAGAAAGAAGATAAACGATGGCTCCCAGTATCTGGGACCGTTTACGTCAGTCGGCAAGGTGCGGGAACTGATCAATTTTGTGCGGCAGAATATTCAATTGCGCACCTGCAAGCTGAATCTCTCTCCTTCCAATATCAAAAAAGGAAAGTATAAGGTTTGCCTGGAATATCATCTTGGCAACTGCAAGGGTCCCTGCGAGGCATTGCAAACGGAAGAAGATTACGTGGAGGGCATTCAGCAGATGCGGAACATTCTCCGTGGAAATCTGACACCCGTCATACAGCATTTCCGACAGGAAATGAGGGGTGAAGCGGAGAATCTGCAGTTTGAAAAAGCGGAGATGATCCGGAGAAAGATTGACCATCTCGAAGGCTACCAGGCAAAGTCTGTGATCGTTAGTAAACATATTACCAATGCAGATGTCTTTACGATTCTAAAAGAACATGAAACTGCTTATGTAAACTACCTGATGGTCAGCAACGGAACCATCGTGCAGACACATACCATACAGCTGGTCGCACACCTCGAAGAGGATGAAAAAGAAGTCCTGGCTTTTGCTGTGGCGCAGTTGCGTGAGTCACTCAATAGTTTGTCGACAGAAATCATTGTGCCTTTTGAAATTGATTATCCCGAAGAAGGGATTGTGATCACGGTGCCGAAGGCCGGTGATAAAAAGAAGTTGCTGGATCTTTCCGAGAAGAACGTGAGTTATTTCAAGGAAGAGATACGCAAAAAGAAGATCCTGCAACTCGAAGGCAAGTCGGATATGGAGAAGAAGAAGGTATTGTACAATCTGCAGGAAGATCTGCAGCTTTCGGATCTGCCGATGCATATCGAGTGTTTTGATAATTCCAATTTTCAGGGCAGCTATCCTGTCTCGGCGATGGTGTGTTTCAGGGGTGGCATACCGAGCAAAAAAGACTATCGTCACTTTAATGTGAAGACGGTGGAGGGCATCAATGATTTTGCCACGATGAAAGAAGTGGTTTACAGGCGATACAGAAGGCTTACAGACGAAAATCAACCATTGCCAGAGCTTGTGATCATAGATGGCGGCAAGGGCCAGCTGAGCGCAGCGCTGGAAGCGGTGGAGTCGCTCGGCCTGACGGGCAGGATGACCTTGGTTGGACTGGCAAAAAATGAGGAGGAAATTTTTTTTGCAGGAGACCAGCAGTCGTTGAAACTGGATTATAATAGCGAGAGTTTGAAACTGATCAGAAGGATACGCGATGAAGTGCATCGTTTTGGGATAACGTTTCACCGTAATCAGCGGAGTCGCGGCACCTTTAAAAATGAACTGGAAGATATCAGGGGCATTGGAAAGTCAACCGCAGATAGTTTGTTGAAGCATTTCAGATCTGTGAACAGGGTTCGCGAGGCGAGTGTGGAGCAGATCAGTGAAGTGGTGGGACTGACGAGGGCGAAGGTGGTTTATTTTTATTTTCATCAGAAAGAGGGAGGAGATGAGGAAATAGGGAATGAGCAGATGAGCAGATGAGCAAATTAGCAGATGTGTAGATGCGTAAGTGTGGTGATGGCTGAGGGCAGTCATCTTGACCGAGCGAAGCGAGTGGAAAGATCCCCGGCCGATAGTGAGATTGACTGACCCGCCTGCGCTAAAGCTAGGGTCGTCGGAGAAAAATAAAGGGGCCAGGATAGAAATCCAGCCCCGTTTTTAAAATCCAATATCCTATGAAAAACCGTGGTAAAAATAGCAAACAAAAATCACAAACCAATACCCATCTGTGGGTATTTTTTTGAAGTCATTTCGACCAACGGGAGAAATCCCGATTGGTAATTCGAGATTAAATATTGGAGATGCCTCGGCTTCGCTCGGCATGACCAACACCTTGCCGGCCCTGGCACAAAAAAAGGCATCGTATTTCTACGATGCCTTTCAAACAGATAATATATTAAATCTTAATATGACCAGAGATCCTGCTCGTAATTGAAGATTTTCTCTTTGATGTTATCGCCTTCCAGCAATCTGAGAATCGGGTCAGATACATAACCTCTGATAAACTGATCATTTGGATTTTCGATGGTAGACTTGATGATGCGGCTTGCGAACATGCGGCTTTCAAAAAGTTCTTCCCAGCTAAGGCGTGCTCCGTAGTTCTTACCGTTGTATGCTTCAAATTTTGCAAGCATCGGGCGAAGGTCAGGATAGTATACCCAGAAGATTGGTTCAACGTCACGGAATGAGCCATCAGGATTCTTAATAGTAAGCAATGGAGCTATACCAAGAATTCTTGTATGCAGGCGTGATGATTCTTT
>JACMLD010000169.1 GCA_014379785.1 Chitinophagaceae bacterium | reverse complement strand
TGCTGAATTGCTGAAAGCTTCGAAAGAAATGGGCTTTGGCGATAACTGGAAACAGGCACAGGAAAAAGTAAAGAATTCATATGTGCCGCCGGGCAGTCAGCCCGAAGCGATGTATAAACTTTACCAGGAATCTATTGATTTCTTAAAGAAAAATGATCTTGTCAGCATACCTGCGCTTGCCGAAGAAACATGGCGCATGAATATGATGTCGGCAGAAAGGCAACTGGTGAGTCCCTTTTTTCTCGGTGGCGAAGCACTCATCATCTCTTATCCAACCAATACCATGGATTATGAGGAAAAGATGATGAGCATGCGTGGCAATAACCCGCATTTCTCCAGGGCCACCGTGCATCATGAACTGATAGCAGGCCATCACCTGCAGCAGTTTATGACCAACCGGAGCAAGGCTTACCGCGATTTTTCCACCGCATTCTGGGTCGAAGGTTATGCACTCTACTGGGAAATGATTTTATGGGATAAGAAATTTCCGCGGTCGCCAGAAGATCGCATGGGCATGTTGTTCTGGCGTATGCATCGCTGCGCAAGAATTATTTTTTCACTCAACTATCACCTTGGCAGATGGACGCCACAGGAATGCATTGATTTCCTGGTAGACCGCGTTGGACATGAGCGCGCAAATGCCGAAGGCGAAGTCAGGAGATCCTTCGAAGGAGGCTATGGTCCGCTGTACCAGATTGCCTATATGATTGGAGGCTTGCAACTGTATAACCTGAAGAAAGAGCTGGTTGATTCCGGCAAACTGACATACAAACAATACCACGATGCCATTTTCAGAGAGAATGCCATGCCAATCGAATTGCTGCGCGTTATTCTCACTGACCAGCCTATAAAACGAGATTTTAAAACAAGCTGGCGATTTTACAACCAGGGGAAAGAGCTGACAAAATAAAACGATTTTTGTTTGCAAAATAACCTATCACACATATTCTGCCTGAGCCACCCTCTTTTTACGGTTCAGCACACTTTCTGATGGAATCCGCGGCAGCAATGCTTTTTCGCGCTGCAATAATTTGTGATAGTCTTTTGGATTGATCGGCTTGAGAAATTCATGTGGCCAGCGGGTCAGTTTTGTTTTCAGCCCCATGTCTTTCATCAGCCAGTCCAGATGTTTGAAATTAAAGGGTGCTACGCAGGTACCGCTGAATTCTGCGGATATGGGACGGCTTTTGTTTCTCCATTCTTCCATATAGTCCATGTCTTCGGTCATCTTTTCATTTGATGGTAGGGTTAGTCTGTCTTCTACTTTTGCCACCAGCCAGTTTGCGGCGATTTCTGAAGTAAGCGTAGTGAAGAGGCTGGAGTTGTAACCCACAAAACCAAGCGCAGGCACTTCAGGATGCATGATATTTCTGTAGAGTCGATAACCTTTTGAAGTCACGATTTTATTGCGGTATTTTTCTTCGAGAAAGGGTAATTCCTGCCGGAATCCGGTGCCGCAGACAACCACATCTGCAAAAATGATAGCACCATTTGCAAGAACTATTTTTCTTTCA
This sequence comes from Chitinophagaceae bacterium, assembly GCA_014379785.1. Taxonomy (GTDB): domain Bacteria; phylum Bacteroidota; class Bacteroidia; order Chitinophagales; family Chitinophagaceae; genus JACMLD01. Next base: position 4,273 of record JACMLD010000169.1, on the reverse strand, counting down.
TCAAAACGGTTGATTTCTGTCTGCCTTGTATTGATCAGTCCTTCGCGCACTTTTTCATAAAAACCCTCCGGCGCCACACCCAGACTACAACTGACCTGGTCCTCTATCCGGTGCGTGGGCTTCATGCCGCAGTCCTTTAACCGGAACTGTTTGATGAGCAGGAGTTCCAACCCACGCCACTGCGCCCATACAATGGGTCTGCCGATGCTGTGCAAAAGTTTTTGCCCGAATGATTTGCGTGGGCCGCTGAAAAATGCTTCCGACAGTCGGGAGAACAGCAGCATTTTCATGTTGACCTTATTGCCAAAAAATCTTGGAACCTTCCATTGTGCTTTTCTAAAAAGCAACGTGCATTTTGCAGAAATATCCGCTGCCATCGTAGCGATGTCAGTGGCAGACTTTGCAAATCCCACCACCACAACCTGTTTGTTTTTCAGTTGCGATTCTCTTTTAATTTCACTGGAATGCAGAATCTGGCCACCTGCTTTGAGAAAACTTTCCGAGCCCGGAAAGGCCGGAACAAATGGTTTGTGAAAAGTGCCGGTGCATACGGCCACAAAATCAAAAACATGGTCATGCCGGTTACCGCTTTTCTGGTTGGTAAAATGTACGGACCAGAGCGGGTTGCGGTAGTCGAGGTTGTTTACGACTGTATTAAAACGTATGTAAGGCAGTACATCAAAGTGACTGGCATAATTGCACAGATACTCCTGCACCTGTTGGCCCGACGGCCATTGGGGGTAGTGTGCAGGCATTGGGAAATCAGAAAAAGCATATTCATCACGTGTTGTTTGCGTGGCCACACCCATATAGGAACGACTTTTTTCCCATACCCCGCCCAGGTCGGATGCTTTTTCGAAGACAGTAACGCGGTGACCGCGCTCCAGAAATGCCTTGGCAGTTGCCAATCCGCTGATGCCCGCGCCGATAATTGCTATATGTTTCATGGTAGTTGAATTAAGACTGCTAAAGTAGTCGCGGCAGCCGGCCGGCAGCAGACTCAGTTCATGAAACAATGTTTTGAATTAACGGTTGCGTCGGAGCCGCGAAAATTATTGCGGCAGAGTAAACGCCGGCAGTACATATTGCTCCACTATCCTGTGCACCTGCGTATGAGCGTAACCGGCACCATAGGCGGTGGCAGTAATGACGATTACCAACGGAAGATCGCGAAATATAAAAATGGAATTGCCACCATTGCCCGCACAATAAAACGCTTCGTATGATTGTCCGTTGACCTGAAAGGTTTTGTTCCAGAACAGCAACCCATAATATTCATTGCTCCGGCCGGGCAGGCTGATGTGTTTCGTAAAAGTTTCCGCAACCCATGATTCCGGGATCAGTTGTTGTCCCTGCCAGCGTCCCTGGTCTTTGTATAGCTGACCATATTTTGCAAAATCGAGCGCATTCATTTTTATACCACCAGCGGTATTGACCACCCCTTGCGGCGTATACTGCCATTTCACGGTTTTTATGCCCAATGGCGTGAAAAGCTTTTTGCTGGCATATGCTTCCAGTCCGCCAGGCACTTTTCGGTGCAGAATATCTCCGAGAATCACCACACCTGCGGTGAAATAGTGCCAGTTGTTGTTATACTTTGCCGAATCCATTGGCAGGTCAAGGGCGAACTTTACCCAGTTGGTACTCGGATACATGTTTTCTTCATTGCCGGGAGAAGAGTCGATGGCATCATCACCGTCAAAAGCAGAACTCATGGTGAGCAGCTGTTTTAGAGTCGTTTGTTTTTTTACCATCGACATATTTTGAAATGTATCAAGATCATAGTATGCCGACAGCATCGTGTTTTCATTTTTTATAAAGCGATCTGCTATTGCAATTCCCATCATCGTTGAGGCAAATGATTTTCCCACTGAGCGTACATCATGAAGTGCCGGCCTTGCGGATTTATTAAAGTATTCTTCCATTGCCAGCTTTCCGTTTTTCAACACAACGATGCTGGTGATATTTCGAAAGACCCCTTCTTCTGCATATGCTTTCAGTGCTTTGATTTTTGCCGTGTCGAAGAATTCTTTTGATATTTCAAATCCGTCATATGGCCGAATCGGATCAATTCTGATTGTGTTGAGATCTATCGATGGCACGCGGTTGACGACGATATCCATTTCACCAGCAGCGATGATGGGACCGATACGCAAAACCGGACTGTCCACATATGTACAGATTTCCATTCTGAGCAGGTGGTTTTCTTCGGTCAGACTGCTGTCTCCGCCATTCGCCATAAACCGGTTCCAGAATGACTGACTCCACCAGGCGCCTTCGTTGCTATGATCTATCAATGGTTTGCTGATGATTGTTTCGGTATTCTTGATTCGGGCATAGGGCGCACCGGGGTGGAGATTGCTTTCATACACCAGTTTCTTATCTACCAGGAGCCTGAACTGATAATTTCCACGTCGGGTGAGTGCATCGCCCATGAGCGCAGTATCAATGGCATGCAGATGATTTGTCAGCGACTGACCCAGAAAGACCGTGATGAAAAGGTTGCTTTTGTTTGTGAGTCTGTATTTTTTCAACATGTCGGATTGCCTCAGGTTTGACGGTTCGATCTTTTGATCCGTAAAAATAATCCTGCCAATATTTTTTTTGTGAATGGAAAGTGTTACGCCATCGTCATTGATGAATCGCGGTGCCTGTCCAGATGCGACAAAAAAAATCAGGAATGAAAATAGCGTTGCAGTAATTCGCATATGGAAATAACCAATAGTGAATAGCGAAGGTAAGTTAGCGTGACCTTGCAAAATAGAACGCAATTAACATCTGAGTATTCACGATATCAACTTTCTGTATTGATGTGGACGGAGGGCGAGGAATTTACGGCATTCGCGGATAAAATGACTCTGGTCAGCGTACCCGGCATCAAAGGCGATTTCAGTAAGTGACTGAGACGACTGAGGGATGATCGACAGCGCATGAAGCAATCGCAAACGCCGGCTGTAAACGCCGAGATTGCAGCCGAAATGTTTTTTGAAGTCTCTTGAAAGATGTACTGGATGTACATTGGCGAGCCGGGCTAATTCTGTAAGCGTTATCGGTTGCCCATTCAGGTCATGCAGGATTTCCCGAACCAGGTTCACCCATGACGGTCGGAAAGCTGAAGTTTCACTCAATCTTTTCAGACCATCCAGTATCTGAATCAGCAGCGAATTGATAGAGAGATCAAGACTGGTGCTTATGCTTTTCTCTTTAAATACTTCATACATCAATTGCCGGACAAAAGGGTCTTTCACTTCAATATTTCCGCGGAGCTCACTGATATCAATATCATATTTGCTGAACCATTCCGAAGTCAGCTCTACATGAAATCCACGTGTTGATCCGGGCGGTTTTGAATTGAAATGTTTCTCATACCAGTTATGAAAAAGCAGGGTGCCTGCTGAACAATGATGCGTGTTTTTGTGACTTCCCTCTGTCACATTTCCAGACAGTATAAATGTAAAGTATGGATTTTCATGATAGTGCCAGTCCACATACGAATGCGTGTACGCCGTATCGGTCAGTGTCATCCCACCCAGTTGTATGGTCTGATTAGTGTCCCCAAAAAACTGTCCGGTTTTGAGCCTTATCATTCCCCTGAAATCATATTTGAATAAGAGATAACTTGTGAAAGTGACCTGAAATGAATATTTCCTAATCTGATAAAATTATGAAACTTCAAGTTATCCGGCCGGAAGATCCGCAGTATGGTTTTTGGAACAGCCGTGGAGTCAATCTTCAGTTTGCAGGCAAGCCTGCCGGAATCATTCCGGTTATTTCTGACGAAGAATTGGCGGAGGCATTACAACAAGCCGTCAGTCAAAAACAAAAATTAGCTGTAAGAGGAGGCGGACACTGCCTCGAAAATTTCGTTGCAAATGATGCTGTCGAAATCATCATCGATATATCTCAGTTAAAGGGAATCCGATATGATCCCGCAATGAATGCCATTGAGGTAAGAGCTGGCAATACTGTGGGGGAAGTTTCAGAATTTCTTTCCAATGAATGGAATGTTGTTTTGCCAATGGGTGAACATCCGGATATAGGAATTGGTGGACATATACAAGGTGGGGCCTTTGGTTTTCTCTGCCGCCGGCACGGCCTCGGTGCAGATTTTCTGTATGCGGTTGAAATGCTTGGTGTAAACAAGGACGGTATTGTCCAAAAATTCATCGCCAAACGCGAAGACAACGACATCAACCGCGACTTATGGTGGGCACATACGGGTGGGGGAGCAGGAAACTTTGGCATAGTGACCAGGTTTTGGTTTCGTTCTTAT
>JACMLD010000021.1 GCA_014379785.1 Chitinophagaceae bacterium | reverse complement strand
TGGTGAATGTAGATTTCAGGTCAACAGGTGTGGAGATTTTTTTTGATACCAAATGGTGGAATGAGTTGCCCGTGAATTTCGGCATTCGGTATAGCAGACTGCTCGATGCTGATATTTTCGGCGACCACGGACCCAACTGGTTTGAGTTTGTGTTGCCGGTGAATCTGGTGAGGTGACAGTCATTGTAAGCACAGTCGAGGCATCCGCAACCGGTAGTCAGAGTAATAGCTGGGGATTTCTCCACCCACTCCGCTTCGCAGAGGGAGTCGAAATGACCTACCTCAAGCTCTCCTCGATCGCCTTGATCTTTTCTTCAGCGTCGGCCTTCTTTTTCTTCTCCAGTTCAACAACTTCGGGCTTTGCATTTTGCACAAACCTTTCATTGCTCAGTTTTTTATCGACTGAGAGGAGAAATCCTCTCAGGTATTCAAGTTCTTTCGACAATTCTTCCTGAGAATTGCCCGTCTGCACCGGCTGATCTGTTTTCAGGTAAAACTTGTCGCGCCCCGCCAGTAAAGCAATTGAAGCGGGTACCTGCTCTTCTACAAAATCAATGGCTTTCGCGTTTACCTGTTTGGCCAGCAAAACTTTAATCGCTTCGTAGACCTTCTTATCCGCAGCCTGAATATACACTTCAATTTCTTCCTTCGGCTTCAACTGCGCCTTGTTGCGCGCGTCTCTGATGGCGGTGATAACGGTCTTTAAATGCAGGCCGCTGTCGAGCATTGATTTTTTTGATACAGCCACCTCGGCAAACTGCTTTACACACAAATCGTCTTTTCTATCTTCCAGCAGATGGTAGATTTCTTCTGTTATAAATGGCATAAACGGATGAAGCAACTGCATCAGGTCGCCAAAAAATGAAACCGTTTTTTCATATACCAGTTTTGAAACGGGTTGCTCATAACTTGGTTTCACCCACTCAAGATACCAGGAGCAGAAATCGTCCCAGATAAGTGAATACACCGTTTTAAGTGCTTCACTGAGTTTGAATTGCGACAGCATCGTTTCTACTTCAGATCTTACTTCACTCAACCTGTTTTGAAACCAGTTTATGGCAAATTGCTGAGCAGAATCTTCTGCAGGCGCGCTGTCGCTCATGCGCGATTCCCACATCTTGACAAGCTTCAATGCATTCCAGAGCTTGTTGTTGAAAAATCTTCCCTGCTCAAGGCTTGCTTCATCAAAGAGCAGATCATTTCCCGCAGGTGCAGCGATCATGATTCCAAAACGAACAGCGTCTGCTCCGTATTTGTCGATCAATTGCAACAGGTCGGGCGAATTACCGAGTGTCTTGCTCATCTTTCGACCCTGTTTGTCTCTCACCATTCCGGTGAAGTAGACATGTTCGAAGGGTTTCTGATGCTCGTATTCAAATCCGGCCATTGCCATTCTTGCCACCCAGAAGAAAATGATGTCCTGACCGGTTACAAGAACAGAGCCGGGATAGTAATATTTTATTTCTTTGTTGCCGGGCTCGGTAATTCCTTTGAAAACCTGAATGGGCCACAGCCAGCTCGAAAACCAGGTATCCAGCACATCTTCATCCGGTTTCAAAACCGGATTTTCGACGCCAAACTTTTTTGTGAACGCAGCTGCAGCTTCTTCAGTATTTTCTGCTACTACCATTCTTCCATCGCTGTCGTACCAGGCTGGTATCTGTTGTCCCCACCAAAGTTGCCTCGAGATACACCAGTCCTTCACATTTTCAAGCCAGTACTTGTAGGTGGCCAGAAATTTGTCGCCCGGATGAATCTGTATGTCACCATCCACCACCGCTTCGAGCGCGGGACCTGCCAGCTCTTTCATTTTCACAAACCATTGAGTGGAGATTCTCGGTTCAACAACTGCACCGCTGCGCTGGCTATAGCCAACCCTGGTTTGATATTCTTCTTCCTTTTCAAGAAAACCGTTTTCTTTCAGGTCAGTTATTACTTTCTTACGGGCTGCGAAACGGTCAACTCCGATATAGATTTGTGCAGCAGCACTGAGCGTGCCGTCTTCGTTGAGCGTGTCAACCACTTCCAGGTGATGTTTCAATCCCAGGTTATAATCGTTGATGTCATGCGCCGGTGTGACTTTTAGCGCGCCGGTGCCAAAAGTCGGGTCAACATACTCGTCAAAAATCACGGGAATGCTTTTGCCAATCAATGGCACTTTTACTCTTTTTCCCTTCAGCTGTGCATATCGTTCATCGTTTGGATTTACGCAGACTGCGGTGTCACCCATGATGGTTTCGGGACGTTGGGTGGCTATGCTGATGAATTCGCCATTGCCGCCGTCGATAAAATATTTTATATAATAAAGTTTTCCCTGTACCTCTTTGTATTCCACTTCTTCATCGCTAAGCGCTGTGATGGCAGCAGGATCCCAATTGATCATTCTCGCACCGCGGTAGATATTTCCTTTGTTGTAGAGGTCTACGAATACTTTTATGACAGCCTTATAATAATGGTCGTCCATGGTGAAAGTCACCCGATCCCAGTCTACGCTGCAGCCAAGTCTTTCGATCTGATTATATATGATGCCGCCATATTTTTCTTTCCAGACAAATGCATGTTCGAGAAATTCTGCTCTTGACAGGTTTTTCTTCTCTATTCCTTTTTCTTTGAGCATCTGGACTACTTTCGATTCGGTGGCGATGGAGGCATGGTCGCTGCCCGGAACCCAGCACGCGTTGAAACCACTCATCCGTGCCTTGCGGACGAGAATATCCTGAACCGTCTCATTGAGGGTATGTCCCATATGCAGCACTCCGGTGACATTGGGGGGAGGTATCACTACCGTAAATGCCGGCCTTTCATCAGGTTGACTGTTGAAATAACGGTTTTGCTGCCAGTGCTTTGTCCATTTTTCCTCAACCAGCGCGGGTTCAAAATTTTTGGTCAGTTCCATGCTAAAAAATTTGGTTTGCAAAGATACGATTCGTCATTTATTCTTAATTTTATTGTCCCCATGTATGCAATTGTAGATATAGAAACCACCGGAGGGCATGCGAGTGCAAACGGGATAACAGAAGTTGCGATTGTATTGCACAATGGCCGCGAAACCGAAGGCAAATATCATACGCTCATCAACCCGGGAATCCCGATTCCGCGATACATCACTGCGCTGACCGGTATCAGCAATGAGATGGTATATGGCGCGCCGACTTTTGCGGCCGTAGCGACTCAGCTTTTCAATCTTTTACAGGGGCGTGTATTTGTGGCGCACAATGTCAATTTTGATTTCAGTTTTCTCAGGCATCATTTTGCTGCATCGGGACTTGATTTCAATGCCAAAAAACTTTGCACGGTAAGGATGGCAAGAAAGGTGCTTCCCGGCTATCCAAGTTATAGCCTGGGCAAGATCTGCGGTCATCTGGGGATAGAGATTATTGGACGCCACAGAGCAATGGGAGATGCAGAAGCGACGGTATGTCTTTTTGAAAAGGTGCTGGCAGCAGACAAAGATGGCGCCGTTGTAAAAATGCTCGGTGGCCGGACAGGCGAAACCTATCTTCCGCCCAACCTGTCTGCTGCACAAATAGAAAATCTTCCTGCGACGCCTGGAGTATATTACTTCTATGATCGGAAAGGCAAAATCGTGTATGTAGGAAAGGCAACCAATCTGCGGCAGCGTGTCCGCAGCCATTTCAGTAACAACGATGCCGGAAGAAGAAAGCAGGATTTTTTGAAAAATATTTTCTCAGTGTCACACAATGCGTGCACGAGCGAGCTGAGTGCACTGATTTTTGAAAGCATTGAAATACGGCGTCTCTGGCCTCTGTATAACCGCAGCCAGAAGCGGTATCATCACGAATACGGTCTTTATACTTATGAAGATCAGAATGGATATCTGAGGCTGTTTATTGAAAGAAAAAAGAAAAATCTTACTGCTGTTTATACTTTCAATCTCCTGCATGAAGGACAGATCATTCTCAAAAAAATGGTGGAAGAGCATCGTTTAGATGAGACCATGTGTTTTATCGACAGAAGCAGATCGGCGAATGTTTCGGAAAAAGCAGAGCAGTATAATGCACGTGTAAAGACTGCGATTGCGACACTTGAAAAGCAATTACCAACTTTTCTGGTGACGGATTGTGATCATGAAAAGCCGAACTATATTCTGATGGAAAAAGGAAGATTTACCGGCATGGGCAGCATTCCACAAAATGTAAAGATGTCTGATATCTCCGCCGTGAAAGAGCACATTACTTCTTATCCCGACAACGATTATATCAGGGGACTCGTCTACCAATTTGCTGAAAAATTTCCGGAAAGGAAAATAGAAATTTTCTCCTAGTCAAAACCACAATCAATGACAAGGAGAAAATAGTAGCCACTCAGCCTTTTCAGGCTGTTAGCAATGACCGTAAGTGTAGAGAGTAAAAATTTACTTCCAGGCCATAATTGTTACCAATGCAATCGCTGCATAAAGAACAATAACGATCAGGGCAATTTTTACACCACTGTGATGGGATAGATCTAGTTTCATAAAACTGAGTTTTTAGCATGACCAATTAGGGAACGGACTACGGTTAAGTCTTCAGGGGGGTCAACGGAGTGGCTTTTCTACGAAATATGGAGAGTAACGAACGAATGCTAAATGTTCATCCGGAAGCAAGATATTCACTTTTTTCCGGCGATGCAAGTTTTCGGGGCGGGATTTTTTTACTAAACGTCGCACCCATAAATAATATTGTTAATTTGAGCCATAAATCAAGAAAACATGGATAGACAGCTCGGATCCTGGGACAGCCCCTCGCTTGGAAAGGAAATGCCCTATGCGGTTTACGGGTCATACGGCTTCGCACTGCTTATGATTCCAACGGCTGCCGCTGATTTCCTTGAATACGAGCGGTTTCAGTTGCTGGACCACCTCGCGCCATTTATCAATGCCGGCCGTGTAAAGGTATATTCGGTCAATAGTATCAACACCGAGAGCTGGATGAACAATGAAATGGAGCCCAGGCACAAGATCATCCGGCACCAGCAGTTCAACGACTATATTCACCATGAAGTAGTGCCCTTTATCAGACACAGCAGCAGCTGGGAAACCCCGATCATAACCTGCGGCGCATCATTCGGCGCGTTGCACAGCGCAAACCTTTTCTTCAAAAGACCTGACCTGATCAATGGCTGTATTGCCATGAGCGGAGTGTATGACCTTACCGAATATACCAAGGGATATTACGACGAAGATGTCTATTACAACAGCCCGATACATTACCTCCCTAACCTGACTGACCATGCGATTCTTGAACAAATAAGAAGTAGTGCGCATATTCATATCCTGACCGGCAGCGGCGATCACGAAGATCCCGAAGCAAACAGACGTTTTGGTGGCGTCCTGTACGGGAAAGGCATCAACTACGAACTCGATATCTGGGGACATGAATGGAAGCACGACTGGCCTACATGGAGGGCGATGTTACCGCATTACTTAGGGACAAGATTTTAGGGGAGAAAAAAGTTGGAGTGAATGTCACCCCGAGCGCAGCCGAGGGGTCCCCTGCTATTACTCGAACTGTCGGTGGGGGATGCCTCGGCTGCGCTCGGCAGGACGGCTCGCCGTAACTCACTGGTTATACTTCCGCAAATACTCCCTCACCCGCACACCCGATTCTTTGAGGTCGGATTCTTTCCATCCACCATCCGAGCCAGCGGACTTTTGCAATACCGAACAGGATTCATCCTTATCAGAAACCGACCAGGTAATCCAGCTGATTGACCGCTTTTCAGCCCAGCCAATCCATTCTTCCCATTCTGCTATATTCAACGGTCCGTCACCGGTAGCTTCCATTCCGGCACACTCAGAAATAAAAATCGGAATGCCACGGGCCAGCGCGGAATCACAGCGGTTGCGAAGAAACTGTTTGTGCGTGGCAGCGTAATAATGCACAGTGTACATTATATTCGAAAAACCCACCAGCGGCTCCTGAGCAACAAGATGAATATCCTGATCCCAGTGCGGATGGCCCAAAAGAATGATATTGTCGCTGTCTATCGCCCTTATCGCTCTGATCAGTTCCTCAGAATATTGCTTCACCCCGGCCCAGCTTTCGTAATCAGGTTCATTGAAAATTTCATAAATAACATTCGGATGCTTTCCATAGTCCTTCGCCATTCTTTCAAAAAACATCCGGGCCTCTTTTGTTTGTATATTATGACTGTGCCAGTCGATGATGACATAAACACCCCTGCTGATTGCGGCTTCGACCACTGTCCGAACCAGCGCCTCGGATTTTTCGGGCGACTTCAAATATCCACCAACAGGTTCGATACCCATAGCGGCTCTTACAACATTGCATTTCCAGTCTTTTACCAGCCAATCCACCGCGCCGGGCGTATAGAAACGAGGATGAAAAGTTGACCAGCCAAAACTCATGCCTCTCAGCACGACGTTTTTGCCATTGGAATTTTGCAACTGAGTTCCGTTCACCCTCAGGGGTTGCGGCTGCGCTTCTGCGCAAAAGGAGAGAATCACAAAGAAGAAAAAAGTGAAGAATATTCTCATGAGGCAAGTTTATCAATCCCAGACCTGCACCTTAAACAACCAGCTCGTTCCATCATCGTCATCAGCCGCCAGATGCAGTTTTACGCTGTGATCTTTTTCACTCTGAATGCAGACTGATTCTATCTTATGACCTTTAAAGATTTTATCCTCCTGGTTGAGATCTATCAGCGTATTGATTTTCAATTTTTCTTTTTCGCGGTAGATCTTGCGGTAGATATTGTCGATAAAACCTAGATAGCTCTTGCCGATTTTGCCATCGGCGATGGCATCTTTGGTATCCTCGCTCGAAACCGTGAATATCAGGAATTCGTGTTTGTCGGAGTAGGTCAATCCAGAAATTCCCGTAAAGTTGTCCGACTTCTCGAACTCAATTCTCATAATCTTGATTTCGGCATTCTCTTGATTTTCGTAAAAATCAGGATCCGTAATAATGAGATGGTTTACGGGATTCGATTTATTTCCTCTATTGCACAAAACAATTTTATCATGTACCAGTGCAGCTCCTTCGATGTTTAGCGACTCAATCCCGAACGTCTTGAGACGCTCATAAAAAACACTGATGTCTAAGACTTTTTGTTCGGAACTTTCGAAGTTGAAAAGAACAGCCTTGTTGCGTGGCTCAAGTGAACCGGAACCAAGTACGAGTAGTTGAGGAATCTCGTTGATATAAATGATCGCGGTAGCTTCGAGATCCGCTTTTTCAGGCTTCGGAATTCTGTCTTCCGTGCCTTCAAACAAATTTATCAGTTCAGGTTTCTTCCATTTTTTGTTCATCACAAGCATGTCTTTGGCATCGTCGCCAATCAGGTACAGGCGATCGTCAAAAAACTCAATGCCAGATCCTGAAGGGTAGTGGCCAATATTCTTTGCGTCGAGCAATTCAAATTTCATAATTCAGTTGTGATAAGTATTTGGGGGATGTAGCCTTGCTTAGTCAAATTGATTTGGTTGTCCTTTGCCTTTTAATGCCGACGCTTTCCCAATCACTTCGTCTTCCATTTTTTTCTTATAGCCTGTCAGCTTTTCGCTTATGTCCGGTTGAAATGCCCCAATGATGGATGCAGCCAGTATGCCGGCATTTTTTGCTCCATTGAGCGCTACTGTTGCCACAGGTATTCCATTTGGCATCTGCAAAATCGACAGGATAGAATCCCATCCGTCAATCGAGTTAGAAGACTTGATTGGAACGCCTATTACAGGCAATGTGGTAACCGAAGCAATCATACCCGGCAGATGCGCTGCACCTCCTGCACCGGCAATGATGACCTTTAACCCCCTGACTGTGGCACCAGCTGCATATTTCATCAGCCGGGCGGGTGTGCGGTGAGCAGAAACGATGGTAAGTTCGTAAGGAATGCCCAGTTCGATAAGCATATCGGCAGCAGCCTGCATTACCGGAAGGTCGCTGTCGCTCCCCATAACAATTCCTACCAAAGCTTTCATTTTATTTTATTGAGCAACAAAGAAAAGGTAAAAAACCATAACCCCAATATTACCTTATAAGAGCGCCGGTCAGCCTGAGCAGCTCCGTTTCCGCCAGTTTGAGATTATACCTGGCGGCAATAAGCCTGTTGTACCCGTCTTCCAGGCTCTTCTGCGCTTCTCTCAGTTCGAGAAAAGTGGAAACCCCCTGACGGTAGCGTTCGAGCGCAATGGCTACATTCTCCTTGGCCAGCGCAATATTTTCCTCTTCAAGCTGGAGCGATTTCTTCTGCAGTTCATAGTCCTTAAAAGAATTGTTCAGCCCAATATCAACCTGTGTCCGGAGATTTTCAAAAACCAGCTGCTGATACTGCAGTTCCAGTTTCGACTGCCTGACGAGCCTGGTGGTATTGAATCCATTCAAAATGGGAACCGTCAGTCCGATACCGTAATTCAAGCCCCTGTTCTGATTGAAAAGCGGCGTAAAGGTGTTGATAACGGTATTGTTTTCGGTCCTTGAAAAGTTATAAGCAGAGTTGAAAGACAATACAGGGTAGTAGCCTGCCTTGTTTTCACGGATGGTGATTCTCGCGATATCGATATTTTTTGATGCTACCTGAAGTCCCGGATTTCCCTTGCTCACATTCCCCCTGAGGGTCTCGAGACTGAGATTATTGTCGAACGGAATTTCTTCGCTCACATCATACCCGGTGGAATTCAGATCAAAACCGATGAGCTGATTGAGCTGACCTTTCAGCTGCTCTATCAAAGTATTCTGCTGCAGCACAGCAGCTTTTTGCGCATTCAGGTCAAGCTTCGCCTGAAGCAATTCCGGTTTTGCACCCAATCCCACACTCAGTTTGCGATCAGAAAGTTTTACCCTTTCTTCGTTGATCGACATCTGGTCAAGTATTGCTTTCAGCTGCTGCTTTTGTCTGACAATATCATAATAATTATTGCGGATACTGGCAACAGTATTTACAATCTGACTTTGCACACTGAGTTCTCCCAGCCGTACAAACTCCGCCAGCTTGTCACGCGTAGCAAACATCCTGAACCCGTCAAACAGAGTCCAGTTGAGGTTTATGGCCCCTGTAAGATTGGTTGATTTGATACCGGATGTATCCCTTTTCGTGCCGTTGCTCAATTCCTGTTTCTGCGCATTTGAATTCCACACCCTGCCCGCCGTGCCATTCACTCTGGGCAAAAATGCCGCCCAGGCATATGAATTATCAATCGCATAGGAAGCCGAATCATTTCTAACCAGCCTGATATCAAAATTATTTTTCAATGCCTGTGATATGGCTTCTTCCAGTGTGAGCATCGTCTGTTGTGCAGAAGACGAAAGCGAAGCACCAACCAGTATAACCAGGAGAAATTTTCTCAACATAAATTTTATTGTTAAACGCCATCGTTTTTCTCATCCACTTTTATCGTCACAACATTGTCGAGTTCGCTCTTTTTCTTGCGCGAAGCAAAATAAGAGTACACTGCCGGAATCACATACAGTGTAAGAATGAGTGAGAACATGATTCCTCCCACGATTACAATTCCGAGTGGAATACGGCTCGTAGAGGCGTCACCGAGGGAGAGCGCCAGCGGGAGGGCACCAAGACTCATGGCGAGACTGGTCATGAGAATGGGCCTGAAACGGGCCACGGCAGACTCAATCGCGGCCTCTCTCTTTTTCAATCCCATCAATTGTTTCTGATTGGCAAACTCCACTATCAGAATACCATTTTTTGTAACGAGTCCGATAAGCATGATCATACCGATCTGCGAAAATATGTTTATGGTCTGATCAAAAATCCAAAGTGAAAGCAATGCACCAGCAATCGCGAGTGGCACGGTCAGCATGATGGTCAGCGGATCAATAAATGATTCAAATTGTGCCGCCAGTACAAGGAAGATCAAACCCAGTGCAAGGAGGAGTGCAAAGCTTGTATTGCTGCTGCTCTCCGCATAATCGCGCGAATTGCCCGACAGCGCCGTGGAAAATGTAGGGTCAAGGATTTCGTTTGAAATTTCTTCCATGGCCTTTATACCATCACCGATTGTTTTGCCCGGTGCGAGTCCTGCAGAAATGGTGGCAGATTTATACCGGTTGAAATGGTATATCGTGGGCGGAGTGACTTCTTCTGTAACTTGTACAAGGTTGTCGAGCGGAATATTTTC
>JACMLD010000168.1 GCA_014379785.1 Chitinophagaceae bacterium | reverse complement strand
TATGCTGCGACAAGATTTCCCGCAAAGCTCATGCAGATGCTGGGTGACAAACCTGTTATCAGACATACCTACGACAATACGGTGGCGACCGGACTTTTTGATGCGGTATGGGTGGTGACCGACAGCGATATCATTTTCAATGAGATTTCATCAAATGGCGGCAATGTGGTAATGAGTAAAAAAAGCCATGAAAGCGGGAGCGATCGGATTGCGGAGGCAGTAAAAGATATGGACGTTGAAATCATCGTCAATGTGCAGGGTGATGAGCCGTTTGTAAAAAAAGAACCGCTGTCAAAACTTCTGGAAGTCTTTTCTGGTAAGGGTTCTGAGTCGGTAGCCGTGGCATCGCTGATGCAGGTATTGTCTGAACAACAGTTTATCGAAGACCCGAATTACGTAAAAGTGGTGGTGGACAGTAATATGAACTCGCTGCTTTTTTCGCGAAGCGTAGTTCCCTATGCACGCGACAAGAATGTAAAAACGGTGTATTACGAGCATATCGGTGTATACGCTTTCCGGAAAAAAGCTTTGATGGAGTTTACCGCCTGGCCCATGACTCCACTGGAATCTGCGGAAAAGATCGAGTGTCTGCGATATCTTGAACATGGCATTCCGCTCAAAATGGTTGTCACCGATTATATGGGTATAGAAATCGATACTCCGGAAGACCTCGCGAGGGCAGCAAAACTGCTTTAAGAAGGTTTGTTTTTTTTGCGATAGATGGCTGCCCAGGTAAGGCCCAGTAATGCTCCAATCACAAATCCTGCGATGTGGGCAGCATTGTTTATCTGCGGGTTTAAAAATCCGGAGATAACAATAAACGAGACATAGATTCCGATATTTATAAAGTATTCGGGTTTTATAACTGAGAAAGATTTCCTGACAGTGTACAGCGAAAGGAAAGCACCAAACATCCCGAGTATCGCGCCAGAGGCCCCTACACCAACGGCACCAGACAGCCAGGGCATACAAATGAATGACGAGAGCACACCTGCGAGAAAATAGATCAATGCAAATTTTATTGGGCCGATGATAGGCTCCAGGTATATACCCGCGATATACAATCCCACCATATTGCCTATGAGGTGCAAATAGCCTGCATGAAGAAAGATGCCGGTCACAAGCCGCCACCATTGCCCGTTGTATACAGATTCACTGTGAATGGCGCCATACTTCATCAATGCAGCGGTTTTGATTTCCGAAATCCCGGCGCCCGATACCATTAAGAAAATATACACACCGATATTGATCCAGAGCAGCAGGGGAGTAGTGGAAAAGTCTTTTTGCGGGTAGGGCCATGGTCGCTCATCTTCCATCGGCATCGCACCGGGTCTTTGTTTTTCTGCCGTTTCATAGATTTCGATGTGTTGCGCAGAATCGTATGGCTCATCGGCAGCAATCATTCTGATCCGGCCGATAAGTTCTTCCGCCTTGTTTTTTGCATTTTGCTGGTTGTCGAACCAGGCACCCGGTCTGTAGATCTTCAGAATGATCTCGTTGCTGCCTGCCTCTAACGATGTGGTTTCATTTCTGCCAGATACCGCAACAATGCTTGTTGCAGACAGTGATACTATATGCCAGCCGTATTCTTCAAAAACTCTTGCTGCCAGAAAAATCCAGTGATGGGCGGGTTGGTCGCGGATCGGTTCGCGGTGTTCAAATTTCAAAACGTCTTCTGTTTAAGTTGATACTCATTCAGCATTTTCCGCTTAAATTTAAGTGTTCATTATTTACAATAACGGTTTATTAAAGCCATCGATTGCTATGCCAGAACATTTGTGGGGTGTTGACTTAGGAGGTACCAAGATTGAAGCCGTCATCCTCGAGTCACTCAATGATGCCCGTCCGCTTTACCGGATGCGGATAGATACCGAAGCTCAGAACGGATATGAGCATATACTCCAACAGGTTGCGAAGCTCATCGGCCAGTTGAAGGAAAAGTCCGGGTTGATGCCGTTGCGGATCGGATTTGGAACGCCCGGCGTGCTCGATCCTGAACTCCAGACCATGAAGAACTGCAACAGCACGTCGCTGAATGGGAAACCGCTGAAAGCAGATCTTGAAAAAATACTGGGAGTTCCGGCACTGATGGCAAACGATGCCAACTGCTTTGCCCTTGCCGAAACCCACTGGGGTGTGGTAAAAGAAAGATGTCCTGAGGCCAGAATGGTATTCGGAATTATTATGGGAACAGGCGTGGGAGCCGGAATAGTTATTGATGGTAAGGTCTGGAATGGAAGACACGGAATTGCAGGAGAGTGGGGACATAATTTTCTCGACGAATCAGGAGGTCCCTGCTATTGCGGACAAACAGGCTGCGTTGAACGTGTGCTGAGCGGACCTTGTCTCCAGTCATATTACAAGTCGGTGGCAGGAAAGGAAAAATCATTGAAAGAAATAGCGCAGTCAGCGAGAGATGGTTCTGATCCATTTGCGGTAGAAACCATTGACCGGCTGTGCGCGTTTTTCGGTAAAGCGGTTTCTGTCATCACAAATGCGCTGGACCCGGATGTCATCATTATTGGCGGTGGTGTCGGCAATATTGACGAGCTCTATGAGCGCG
>JACMLD010000167.1 GCA_014379785.1 Chitinophagaceae bacterium | reverse complement strand
GTGGCACAAACTTTGGATTTGACGGAAGAGAAGACGATAAATATACGCTGTTCATCAAATATGGCGATGCAGATTATTTTCAAACTTATGGCCTGCAACTGGTAGCGGGCAAAGGTTATGAGCAGAGCGATACTGCCCGCGAATATGTTATCAATGAAACATTGGCGCACAAACTCGGATACAAAAACCCCAATGATCTCATCGGCAAAACGATTCGGATGGGTAGAAGGCCCTGGAAGCCGATTGCAGGGGTAGTGAAAGATTTTAAAACAAATTCACTCAGGGAGGAAACGAAGCCTTTGGTAATTGGTGCAAGCAAAAGGTTCTACAGCACTACTGCCATAAAAATGAGGAGTTCCAACCCAAAAGCAATGCAGGGAGAAATTCAGAAGTTGTGGGACAAACACTATCCGGAGTATGTAAACAATATTACGTTTATGGATGAAAGCATCAACCGGTTTTATCAGCAGGAAGAACAGCTTTCACTTCTGTACAAAGTTTTTGCGGGCCTTGCGCTGCTCATCTCCTGCCTCGGACTCTACGGACTCGTATCCTTTATGGCTGTTCAGAAAACAAAAGAGGTGGGCATCCGCAAGGTGCTGGGAGCCTCTGTGGGCAGTATTGTCCTTTTGTTCTCAAAAGAATTTACCATCCTTATCGGTGTTGCCTTTCTCATTGCCGCGCCGGTATCTTATTATCTTATGAATGACTGGCTGAATGATTTTGTAGAGAAAATTCCTATCGGAGTGGGCATTTTTCTACTTGCAATTGCTGTATCAATAATTGTTGCGTGGATAACGGTGGGTTATAAAGCGGTGCAGGCAGCAGTGGTCAATCCGGTTAAAAGTTTGAAGTCGGAGTAAGCGGCTCCGAGCAATAGTTGGGAACCCCTCGGCTTTGCTGGGGTGACAGTCATGCCGAGCGCAGCCGAGGCATCCCCCACCGGTTCTAGGATTAATTGCTGGTGACCCCTCGGCTGCGCTCGGGGTGACGGCGGCCTTTCAACTCATTCGCGATAAAACCTTTGTAAAATGATCAAAAACTACTTAAAAATTGCGTTTAGAAACGTACGGAGAAACAAGGTTTTTTCTGCCATCAACATCGCTGGCCTTGCCATCGGTATGGCAGTATTCATTCTTATGGCTGAATACGTTGTCTCGGAATGGAGCAGCAATCGTTTTTTATCAAAGTTTGATCAACTGTACCGCATTGGCAGCACGGCAAAAGCAGGCAACAGCTATTACCTGCAACCAGGCTTTGCGCCAGCAATAAAAGAACGTTTCCCTTCTGTCGAAGCAACAGTAAGAGTCGCCGACGGCATCGGCGCCGGCGTTATCAGTTCAAACACACAAGGAAAAGAACCCGTCAGCTTCAGGGAAGAAAACATTTTTTATGTGGAAGGAAATTTTCTCGATGTATTTGACTTCCCCTTCCTCAGTGGCAACAAGTCACTTTACGCACCCCGCACAGCAGTCATTTCAGAAAAAATAGCACGGAAAGTCTTTGGAAAAACGGATGCAGCCGGTCAAACCATAAACATCAGTAACCAGTTTGGCAACACTGCCTACACCGTTTCGGGAGTAGTAAAGGATATCCCTGCCAGTTCCGATATCCGTGCCGAGTTATTTCTTTCCATACATACGCTTGAAAACGCGGCCAACCGTGACGGCAACGACTGGGCCGACCCCAATACTACCGAATCCGGATTTACCAATGTATACACGTTGCTGAGAAAGGGCACAGATGTGCCTGCGCTTTCTCAACAGGTCGCGGCATATATTCACTCAGTCAATAAAACCACAAATGGCAGCGAATATTTCTTTCAGCCTTTCCGTCATTTGCACCTGGCGCCCTCATTCGATTATCCTTACCAGACATTTGGCAGCCTGCAACTCGTTACCCTGCTGCTGGGTGTAGCATTGCTTATTCTTTTTATCGCGTGGATAAACTATATCAATCTCTCCACGGTGCAGTCTCTGAGAAGAGTGAAAGAATCCGGCGTAAGGAAAGTCCTCGGCGCATCAAGATTGCAGCTTGCACTCCAGTTTTTGTCAGAAACACTGATTCTTACAATCATCAGTATTGTCATTTCCATCCTGCTCGTCAACATTTTTCAACCAGTTTTTAACCGGTTCACTGGTATTGAACTGTCGTTGTCCGTTCTCAACAATGGTTGGATAATTGCCGGCGGAATCCTCCTGGTTGTCGGCGGGGCATTACTTTCGGGCGGCTATGTAGCATTTGTATTAAGTGCGTTCAAACCGACTTCTGCTTTTAAAAGCAAACCAGAAAAATTAAACAGAGGCATAAGCCTCAGAAAAGGTTTGGTTGTATTTCAGTTCAGCATATCCATCGTTTTTATCATTGCCACGATAGTACTGTATAACCAGCTCGAGTACATGAAGACCCAAAAGCTGGGTATCAGTCTGGATCAGCTGCTGGTAATAAAAGGTCCAACCGTATCAAACGATGGTCAGGCAGATAGAAATTATGCGTTCAAGACAGAACTGTTGAGACTGCCATTTGTGAAGAAGGCATCGGCATCAAACAATATTCCCGGCATTGGCTATAATTTTTCGACAGAAAACATTACTCGTCAGGTACCCGAAGCGGGTGATGAAAAGAAAAGCTATAAAATGTTTATCTGTGATCAGAATTTCTTCGACACTTACAGCATCGGCTTCTCACAGGGAAAAACCTTCACTGAGGAAGAAGCCAATGGCGGCTGGAATAATTCACAAAAATTGATTCTGAATGAAAAAGCTGCCGAGCAACT
>JACMLD010000166.1 GCA_014379785.1 Chitinophagaceae bacterium | reverse complement strand
TCGCGGTCAAGGTCCTTTCCGGCGCATCTTCATCCGAGGCTCACCTTCGCTTGCTACGCGAAGCCCGTGCTGCAGCCGCGCTCAACCATCCGCACATAGTTTCAGTGCATGACGTAGGCGAAGAACAGGGAATGCCCTTCTTTGTCATGGAGCTGGTTTATGGTCCGAGTCTCGCGAAAGCACGCCCAGTCGAACTGCCACGCATCATCGAGATAGCCTGCCAGATCTGCGCCGCGCTCGATCACGCACACGCGAACAATATCGTTCACCGGGACCTCAAACCCGATAACGTGCTCATGTCTCAGACGGGGCAATCGGGAAGTGTCAAGCTCGCCGATTTAGGCCTCGCACTGCCCGGGTACGGAGCGCGCATATCCACCGCCGGAACGATCGTAGGAACCGCGTCATACATGGCGCCCGAGCAAGCACTCGGACAGACCGTCGACGGGCGGACGGACCTATACTCGCTTTCTTTTCTTGCTCTCACAATATCTATACCTTCCTCAATTTTTCTTTTTTTTCGAAGGAAAAAAATCGGCTGGCTTTTTCTTTTCTTTTTCTCAAACCTAAATGTTGTAAGCACCGCTATAAAAATATTGGGTTCATTCGATGACAAGCCAACAAACTTTAGCAGGTTTTTCCCAAAACCTTCCATTGTAGAAATGGTTCTCGGTTTGCTGCTTTTCCTTTCCATATCTTATACTATCAGTAAATCAAGCATGCGGAGCGTTTATAACATTAGTAAGGACCTAATGCTCTTTACGATACTATTAAGTGTCGCTTTTGCAGTAATCATGTCTTTATGAAATTAATGCACGTACTTTATCACCTGCCTGGTATTGTCATTCGTCGCTTCAACTTCCAGTTCGAAACTGGTAAGGCTTAGAATCTTTAGTGCAATTTTTGATGTGCCCGAAGCTATCTCCAGCACAGATTCGTCGTTATTAAAATTCCAGGTGGTGAGATAGATTGTTTGCGGATCCGACAAATTACATTTTGACGGACCTTCTGTAAACTCGTGCACAAATTCCTTATTGAATATGCTGACATTGACCTTTGAACATGCGGGCAACTTGTTCTACTCATCGGTGGTTGAACCGGTAGAGAATGTGGAAACAGTAATGGCGACGGTCCTCCAAGGTTTGTCTGTCAGCATCTCAGTCCGGGTTGGTCCCTTGTCTTTTTTGCAGGATGCAGCAACGCAAAAGAAGAGGAGAAAGACTGCCATCGATTTGATTTGAGTTTTCATAAAAGGTTATAGTTTTTGATAAATGATAGTATTTTTCATCTTGGTTTGTATCAGAAATCCAAACCTACATTGGAACAAAGTCCATCAGAACTGCTATTCGCCCAACGACAGATTTAATAGCTGAATGACAGGGTATGCCTGCCGGACGTTATATTTGTTAAGGAGATATTCAACTGGCGACCCATGCAATCACCTTTTTCCTGTATAATCGTTGATGATGATGAATTAGATCGAAGTGGTGATGGATTTACACTCCCCGAGGGACGTGCGTATAAAGACGTTTTAACCAATCTCTAAAATTATGCGGGCAGTCCTGTTTTTTCTGATTTTCATCTGCGGACTTCGATCAAATGCTCAGTTGCAGGGGCAGCCGTTGATCGATTCTCTTACCAGGAGATTGGTCATCGAAAAAAATGATACCGCTGTCGCAAGACTATACAAAAGAATTGCGGAGGAATACACCAACAACAGTCCTGCAGTCGCAATGCGATATGCCCAGGACGGGCTGGACCATGTAACAAAGATGAAATGGAGCAAAGGCATTGCGGTATTTTATCAGACCATCGGCGGAATCTATAATGCGAAAGGCGATTTTGACAAATCTGTTGAACTGCTAAATAAAGCATACAAAATCCAAATCGAAATCAAAGACAGCTTCAATGCCGCCTCTACATTGAATAATATTGGCAATGCATACCTGGCGAAATCAGTACTGGATACTGCAGCCAATTACTTTTTTGAAGGTTTGAAACTGGGTGAAGCAATAAAAAACAATTACCTCATAGCGTCGTGTCTGACCAATATTGGAAATGTATATTTTAATCAGTCAGACTTCGACAAATCTTTACAATACCAGGAAAAAGCTTTGGTCATTTATAAAAAAGAAGAAAACAAAGCGGGAATGGCGGAATGCTTTACTGCCATTGCAAATACCTATCAGCAAAAAAAAGATACTTTCAATGCCAGGAAATACTATGATGTCGCCATTCCTTTGTTTCAGGAAACAAGCAATCTCATTGGCCTTGCAACAGTCTATAGCAATTCCTCAAATCTGTTTCGAAATCTTACTGCAAACCTTGACTTTAAGCTGAGGGCACAGAATATCTGGGATAATCACAGCCCGGCACATCCGATATCGATCGTCAACCTTGGTAATATCGGTCTGGCATACCTTGATATAGCTCGAAACGATTCACTGAAAAATGATATTATTCCGGCAATTGAGCATATGTCAAAATCTGCATTGTTGCAAAAGGCTTCTGAATATTTAAACCGTGGTATTCAACTCTGCCGGCAGACTGGCGATATGGGGAATTATTCTTATCAGCTTGCGTTAAAATCAGAAGTAGAAGTCGCAAAAGGAAACTTTAAGAATGCTTACTATGATTTTTTGACTTACCACAACCTGAATGACTCGATCTATTCGCAGGAAAATAAAAACAAGATTGCTGCAATGGAGGGACAAAGAGAAGTGGTGATTCGCGACAAGGAGATAGCGCTGAATAAAGTGGCGCTGGAGAATCAACGGAAACTGCGCTGGGCATTTATCACGGGCATTGCTCTCCTCCTTGTTATCGCTGCTTTGTTATACAATCAGAATCGGATTCGAAAACGAAACAACAACATTCTGTTGTCTTTAAATTCTAAACTGGCGGAGGCAAATGAGGTAAAGGCGAAATTCTTTGGCATAATCAGTCATGACCTTCGCGCGCCACTGGCGAGGCTTGTCAGCTTTTTGCAGTTGCAAAGAAACGAACCAGGAATTTTTAGCGCAGAAGATGCGAGGCGCCATGAAAATAAAATAACCGCGTCAGCCGAGTCACTATTGAATACAATGGAGACGATTTTGCTTTGGAGCAAGGAGCAAATGCAGCAATTCAAGCCAAATATCAGGGAGGTCAGCGTAGATGATCTGTTTAACAACCTGAGAACATATTTCAATGGCGTTGAACAAATCGATTTTGTTTATACAAATCCTGACAACCTGCAAATTTTAACAGACGAAAACTATCTTCAAACCATCATGCAGAACCTGGCCGCGAATGCGGTGAAGGCTGTGGCGTCAGCCACAAATGCACGTATAGAATGGAAGGCTTTCAGACAGGAGAACAATATTGTATTGTCGATTTCCGACAATGGCCCGGGGATAAGCAAAGAAACAGCCAGGGTATTTGAGCAGAAGGAGATTACTGACAATGCGAGGACTGGATTTGGAATGCATCTGATCCGCGACCTCGCGCGGGCAATCAACTGTAAAATATTATTAGACTCTAAACCGGGGAGTACGGCATTTTATCTATATCCCGGCTCCAAAAGCTGAGATAAATGGTGAACAAATTACGATAAAAGATGTCTATGGCTGAGGTAAGACCAAAGCTTTCAGTTCAGATATCGATTTCTTTCGCTTCGGCGCATTTGTGCAAACAGGAAAAAGGTTTTTTGACGAACGGCTCGGACGGCATTTGACCTTGCGGAAAGCAGACAAAACTTTGTAACCCAGGGACAGGGATTGCTCAACTATGCCCAAATAAATCAGCAACGTCTCAAAGCATTTTCTGCCAGCGATATCCGCATAGATAAAAAATGGAATTACAAAAAGTTAACGCTGGATGTATTCTTAGACCTGTCAAACTGGTGGGCCGCCAAAAACGAGGCATATCCGAATTATTCATTTGAAAGAGATCTGACTACAGGCACATTCATTACCACAGATGGTCAGCCCATCAACCGGGATGGAAGCAATGGTATTCCTTTGATCCTTAAAAATACAGATGCTACTGTATTGCCTACCATTGGATTTATTGTAGAGTTTTAGTCACCCCGAGCGCAGCCGAGGGGCCTCCAGCCGGTACTCGGAGTAATGGCTGGGGATTTCTCCACCCGCATCGCTTCGCGATGGGAGTCGAAATGACAGTCAGGCCGAGCGAAGCCGAGGCATCCCCCAACGGTACTCGTGGTAATAGCCAGGGATCCCTACCCATCCTGACCTGAAACGGCTCTCCTCATCAGGTAATATATCGCAAACTGATCACTCGTTGTCGTCTTATGATGCCATGTCTGGTTTGGTCAACAGGTAGCTTTGTTGTCTAAATCATTCATATATGCTCAACCTCACAAACATTCTAAAATTAAATGCGATCAGTTCCGGCGCAACCGGTCTTCTACTGGC
>JACMLD010000165.1 GCA_014379785.1 Chitinophagaceae bacterium | reverse complement strand
TCTGCAGGATGAGAAAAAAGGCCGGTTGAGAGAGGTCGTCAACCACGAATGTGGTACCGTTACAGAAATGGTTGCTGACGATCTCGGCATTCATGATTATGTTAGCACCATCAGCACGGCATGCTCCTCCGGCGCGAACAGTATTTTCTTTGCGGCACGTCTGATAAAGCATGGCTTTCTTGATGTGGCCATTGCAGGTGGCGTGGATGCGCTTACAAGGTTTACTCTAAATGGCTTTAATACATTACAAATACTCGACAGGGATAAATGCACCCCGATGGACGAGCACCGGAAAGGACTGAACCTCGGCGAAGGCGCCGGATATGTTGTGCTGGTCTCCGACCGGATCGCCGCAACCATGAAAGACAAAATCTATTGCAGCCTGACAGGTTATGCAAATGCAAACGATGCACATCACCAGACGGCATCATCTCCTGAAGGAATTGGTTCTTTTATGGCAATGCAGGGTGCATTGAAAAAAAGTGGACTGGCTCCGGCAGACATCAGTTATATCAATCTCCATGGCACGGGCACACACAACAACGACCTTTCGGAAAGCACTGCCATCAGACGACTCTTCGGTGACGCTCCTCCAAAAATGAGTTCCACAAAGGCTTTTACAGGTCATACCCTCGGAGCAAGCGGCGGCATAGAAGCCGTTTTTTCAGCGATAGCTGTGAAAGAAAATTTTATCTATCCCAACCTGAGATTTCAAACGCCGATAGAAGCCATGGGACTTATCCCAGAAACAAAATTTTCTGATAAGTACACCGTCAATCATGTACTCAGCAATTCTTTTGGCTTCGGTGGTAATTGCTCTTCACTCATCTTTTCAAAATACGGGCGATGAAACTTTATATCCGCGCTACGGGAAATATATCGCCGCAAAATAGTTTTGGCCATCCGCCACTGCTCCAGGAAATTGTTGTTCAGGCTGGCAACCGTCTTACCTGCAAAGAACCGGACTATACGAAACTCATAGATGTAAAGCTGATACGCAGAATGAGCCGCGTAATAAAAATGGGTGTTGCCTCGGCAATGGATTGCCTGCAGGAAGCCCAGGTGAAAAATCCGGACGCCATCATCACCGGCACTGCCTATGGCTGCCTTGAAGACACAGGCGTTTTTCTAAAAAAAATGATTGCGCAGAACGAGGAAATGCTTACCCCCACGGCGTTTATACAATCAACTCACAATACCGTGGGTGCGCAGATTGCCTTGATGCTGCAGTGCCACAACTATAACAATACTTTTGTTCACCGCGGATTTTCTTTCGAAAGCGCGGTGAGAGATGCACAGATGCTGATAGCTGAAAACCCGGGAACCAACGCACTGGTAGGCAGTGTAGACGAGATAACTCATGCGAGCCACGCTATCCTGAGCAGATTTGGTATTTACAAAGCAGAGCTTGATTCGAATATGAACTTGTTCGAAGATGAGTCAAAAGGCACCATCGCTGGTGAGGGAGCAGCTTTCTTTCTTTTGACCGATAGTCCATCCGGAAATGATTATGCATTGCTAACGGCAATGGATACACTATATAAACCAGCTGCTGACGAAGACGTTATTTTATGGATAGAAAAAACACTGGCTGCATCAGGCGTCGAACCTTCATCAATTGATCTCTTTATCACCGGCAGAAATGGTGAGCCGGTATCTGATAAAATATACGACAGCGTGCTCAAAAAGTTTTCTGCCGCTAACACGTCGAATTATAAACATCTCTGCGGTGAATACCCCACCAGTACTTCATTTGCACTCTGGATGGCTTCTTCCTTAATCAGAGATGGAAAACAAAAATCCATACTCATTTATAATCACTACCTCGGCATTCACCACTCCCTATTTCTTCTGACCGCATGCTGAATTTCAGAAATACCAATCTGATCTTTTTCATCCTGCTGGTGGGGATTGCGGTAACGGACTATTATTACCATGTATCCCCATGGGTGTATGTTACGTTGGCCTTTATATATTCTCTCATACTTTTTTACGGATCGTATTATGTAGGCAGTAATTTTTTTATGAAAGTTTTGTGTGCGTGCAATACCACACAGAAAAAAATTGCCATTAGCTTCGACGATGGTCCGGCCATGTCATTCACACCGGAGATATTGGAAATACTCCGTGAAAAAAACGTGGCGGCGACTTTTTTTTGTATCG
>JACMLD010000164.1 GCA_014379785.1 Chitinophagaceae bacterium | reverse complement strand
GCACCATAATAATTGCCGATATCCTGCCAGATATACCCCTCGGGTATCGAAAGCAACGACCCTGATTCTCCGTCATGGACCCGGATTCCGGAGATTCCATTTACGCGGACAACTGTTTTCAGATTTTCAACCCATCGTGTCAATATCCCAATCCGTGAAGTTTCTGAGAATCTCCAGCTTCCAAGACTCGGATCACCGGAGCCAAGGACATTCAGCATGCCATCTTTCCCGGAATATGATAAGGTAGTAAGATACTGGTAACCGGATCCGAGCATTTCGAAAGCTGCGGCGCTGGTAAAAAGTTTCTGCGTGCTGGCCGGCGCCATCCCCACCTGATCATTGTATCGGTAGACTGTTTCTCCTGTCTTTGCATTCACCACGCAAAGCGATATCAGCGCATGTTTCATCTGTTCATCCGCCACAAGTTTTTGCATGGCCGCTGTAAGGCGACCGGCAACGGTTTGAGACATTCCGGACAATGTGATAAAAGATAAAGCGATAAAGCAGCAAACTTTTTTCATGTTCATGCATTGTAACTTAGCTTTAAAATTAGGAAACATGGTGCATGCTTCTATCATTACTATTGGAGATGAATTGTTAATCGGGCAGGTTATTGATACAAACAGCGCGTGGCTCGCGCAGGAAATGAATAAAATCGGGATTTGGGTAAAGCGTCGTGTCGCGGTCGGTGATCTTGCAGATGACATCTGGAATGCACTTGATCAGGAAGCCGCGCATTCTCAGATCATATTGATCACGGGCGGACTCGGACCAACCGCCGACGATATTACAAAACCACTGCTCTGCAAATATTTTGATGGCAAACTGGTTGTAAATGAAGCGGTGCTTAAACATGTGAGATATCTTTTCGAAGAAGTTTTCAGACGTCCTCCTCCTATTCTTGACCGAAACCTGCGACAGGCAGAAGTGCCTGATACCTGTGAAGTGTTGTTCAATCGGGCAGGCACCGCGCCCGGTATGTGGTTTGAAAAAAACGGGAGAATCTTTATTTCAATGCCCGGGGTACCGAATGAAATGAAAACGATTGTGAAGGACCATGTACTCGAAAGATTGAAATCCCATTTTAGGGTTCCAGCAATCGAGTCAAGAACGCTTGTCACTTTTGGAATGGGAGAATCAGCTGTGGCGGAGAGAATAAAAGAATTCGAAGAAAATCTGCCTGCGCATATCAAGCTGGCATATCTGCCCAATTATGGGATGGTCAGACTGAGATTAACCGGAACTGGCAACAACAGCGAAATTATTTCAGGCGAAATGGATAGCCTGTTTGAGACACTTAAATTGCAGCTCAGCGATATCATGGTGACAGACAAGGATGAACCCATTGAACTTGCGGTTTCGAACCTGCTCATCAGCAAAGGAAAAACACTTTCTACAGCGGAAAGCTGTACAGGGGGATTTATCGCGCAGCTTTTTACGTCGCATGCGGGCAGCAGTGCATTTTATAAAGGCGGAATGGTGAGCTATGCCAACCAGGTCAAAGAAGATCTCCTGCAGGTAGACCACCAGACCATCCTTGACAACGGTGCGGTCAGTGAAGAAACTGTGCGGCAAATGGTGAAGGGTGCATTGGATGCATTCAAAACAGATTTTGCGCTGGCAACATCCGGCATCATGGGTCCCGGCGGGGGAACAGAAACCAAGCCTGTTGGCACCATCTGGATAGCCGTCGGCAACAGGGATAAAATCATTGCCCAAAAGTTTAATTTCCGGTTTGAAAGAAAGCGAAACATTGACATCAGTTCGTACAATGCCATCAACCTGCTGAGGAAGTTTGTGGGGGATCATGGTTAGGCTAACGATTGTTGGCAAATCATTACCTTTGGCG
Organism: Chitinophagaceae bacterium; assembly: GCA_014379785.1. Taxonomy (GTDB): domain Bacteria; phylum Bacteroidota; class Bacteroidia; order Chitinophagales; family Chitinophagaceae; genus JACMLD01. The sequence continues at coordinate 5 of JACMLD010000164.1, read as the reverse complement.
CGGAT
>JACMLD010000163.1 GCA_014379785.1 Chitinophagaceae bacterium | reverse complement strand
GGATTATTTTTATTGTTCCCGCCCTCGGTTTTTCACAGTCCACATCGCTGCCACTACAATCCAAGCATCAGCAGTTGCTGGAGCGGCTTTCCATCATGCATCCGGGTGACACCGGTTTTAATTTTTCTACTGCCAAACCCAGAACCCGGAAAGAGTATGCACTGGGTATTGCCAAACTTGATTCACTTGCAGAGGCGGGCGATCCGCTCGCAGGCAGACTCAGTAAGGTAGACAGGTACATGATGAAAAACTACCTGATGAACAACAGCGAGTGGTTTGAAGGGGATAAGTCTTCTTTTCAAAGCAAAAGGCCGGTTTTTAAAACATTTTACCAGACCCGTTCAGATTTTTTCCAGGTGAATGAAAAGGATTTTTTTCTCTCTGTCAATCCGGTGATCCAGCAGGTGCAGTCAAAAGAGAGCGATAATGATCAGCGCTTGTTTCTCAACAGCAAGGGCGCGAGATTAAGGGGTTTGATTGCGAAGAAAATTGGTTTTGATTTTTATCTGACCGACAATCAGGAGAGGGTGCCGGGTTTTGTGCAGTCGTTCGAAAAGCAATTCACAGCCGTGCCCGGTGCGGGATTCTACAAACCTTTCAAGACGACGGCCTATGATTATTTTGATGCAAGGGGATCGGTATACTTTAATGTCACGAAATACATCAATCTGCAGTTTGGATACGATAAGAATTTTTTGGGGAATGGATACCGGAGTCTTTATTTGAGCGACTTCTCAAACAACTACTTATTCTTCAAAATCAATACAAAGATTTGGAAACTTAATTATCAGAATATTTTCATGGAACTGAGTGCGAAAAATCTCAGAGACAATAGCCTCGTTCCAAAAAAGTATGCCGCTATGCACCATCTGGATCTGCAGGTGACAAGATGGTTGAATATTGGCCTGTTTGAATCTGTAATATTTGGAAGGCAGAATAAATTCGAGTTTTCCTATCTCAACCCGATCATTTTCCTCCGCTCAATCGAGCAGCAGAATGGCAGTCCCGACAACGCAATGGTGGGCTTCGACTTTAAGGCAACGGTTGCGAAGCGGTTGCAGTTTTACGGACAGTGGATGCTCGATGAATTTGTGTTGAAAGAAGTAAAGGCGGGGAATGGTTGGTGGGGCAACAAATTCGGCGTACAACTCGGCGGAAAATACATCGATGCATTTTCTGTAAAGAACCTGGATCTGCAGGGCGAGCTCAATTTTGTACGGCCGTTTATGTACTCGAAGGAAGACTCTGTAGCCAACTACAGCCACTACAATCAGCCGCTGGCACATCCGCTGGGCGCTAATTTTCAGGAAGCTGTCGGCATCGTACGTTATCAGCCTGCTCCCAAATGGCAGATTCAGGGTAAGCTGATTGTCTTTCGGCAGGGACTGGATACCAGTGCGAGAAGTTACGGAGGGAATATTTTCAAACTCAATACTTCACGCGTGGGCGAGTATGGCTATAAAATCGGTTCAGGTGCAAGAGCAACCGGAATCAACGGATCGCTATGGGTTGGATATGAAGTGCTGGAAAATCTTTTTATAGATGCATCGGTGATGGTACGTGATCTCGATGTGCCTGCAAGGCAGCAGCTAAACCAGAAATCCACATTGTTGTCGATCGGTCTTAGAATGAATATGGCAAGGCGGGAATACGATTACTAACCCTCAAATATCAACGAAAATACCACCATCCGACTCTGAAGTTTGTCGACCACGTTTGAGTACTTCAGACTTTCATCCCGGCTGTGTGAATTGCTGAGTCCGTTGCTGATTTTTATCTCAGGTGAAAGTATGAAATAGCGCATGTAGAAGTTAAAACCTATTCCGGCTTCCACACCAAAATCCATGCTCTTCAGTTTGATCATGTCTTCGGCATTTTTGGCCCTTGCCTTTGATGCCAGATCGGTTTCAAACTTAATTCCACCCATCATGTATACCCGAAAATTATTGATTCGGTCGCTTTTGAATTTCAGCTGAATGGGAATGCCGAGCAGGATGGACTCTATGTTTTTCTTTACCAGCTTGCCGCCATTGTTTGGGTCCGGCTCTTTGAGCTCATAGGTAATGCTTTTGTTGGCAAAAAGCAATTGAGGAAATACTACCCTGGCTTCAAAGTGGTTGCTGATCTTGAGTGTGTGCATACCCCCGATACCTATACCGATATTGTTTTCGGGATAGACAGCGAGTACACTATCGTATTGGAGAAATCTCGGATGATGACTGATCTGAAAACGACTGGTTGCTCCCATTACGACAATGCCGATATGGTAAGCCTTTTCATCCGTGTCGGGAAGGTTGATCCTGTCTCTGAGCTGGGCGAATGAAGAAAACGATAAAACCGAAAGTACAACCGCTGCTACAATGCCTTTCAGGTGTTGCTTTTTGTGCCGCAATATATTGTGCATATTCCTCCTGTAAGCGTTTTTAAATAGGTAGCAGTGTATCCAACTTCATTCATTATGGTGATAAAATCATTCCCCTCGGGGAATCTTCGTACTGAATCGTTCAGGTATTGATATGCTTCCTTGTTTTTTGAAATCAGCCGCCCCAATCCTGGAGTGACTACCCTCATATACAGGTTGTAAAAACTTCTGAAAATCGTCTGTTTGGGTTTTGAGAATTCGAGCACCACGAGTTTTCCTCCCGGTCTCATCACTCTCAGCATTTCCTGCAGTCCTAGCCGGAGATTGGCAAAATTCCGCACTCCAAAGGCAACTGTCACTGCATCAAACGAACCAGCCGGAAATTTTATTGCCTCACTGTCGCCGCTAAAAAGCTCTATCTGCTTATTTAACAACAACTTGGCAATCTTTTTTCGTCCCAATCCGAGCATTCCTTCTGAAATATCTATGCCAATAATTGTGTCGGGTTTGAGAATTTTCATTGCCATGATGGCCAGGTCGCCGGTGCCCGTAGCAACGTCAAGGATTTTTTTTGGCTGAATGGGTGTCAGTTCACGGATCGCTTTTCTGCGCCAGCCCTGGTCAATGCCGCCGCTGAGAAACCTGTTGAGAAAATCATACCGAAAAGCGATCTGGTCAAACATGTTTGCCACCTGCTCTTTCTTGCTCTTTTCGGAATCCCGGAAGGGAACTACATTGTCGTGTGGTAAGTTCATTCTAAGCCATCGCTTTATGCAAACTGCAAAGTTAGGCAACTGCAATATCTTTACACGATGGAAATCCAAAGTTCTGAATACGTTATCAGTAGTCCCGATTATGAGAAATGCCCGAAACCGGATAAGCCCGAATATGCTTTTATCGGACGGAGCAATGTGGGCAAAAGCTCCCTGATCAACATGATCACCAACAATCAGAAACTGGCAAAGACCTCGTCTTCGCCGGGCAAAACACAGATGATCAATCATTTTCTGATCAATAAATCATTTTATATCGTCGATCTTCCGGGATACGGTTTTGCAAAAAGATCCCTCACGGATCGCCGCAGATGGCAGCAGATGATAGAAAACTATCTCCGGAAAAGAACGAATCTGCTCAACGTGTTTCTTTTGATTGATGGCAGATTGGAACCTCAGAAAAATGACCTTGACTTTGTCAATCAGCTTGGCAAATGGGAAGTGCCTTTTGTGTTGGTATTTACAAAGGCCGACAAGGAGAACCAGCGAACCGTAGCCGCCAACGTCAAAGCATTTATCGATGCAATGCGTGAAGAATGGGAATTTTTGCCGGCACACGTTGTGAGCAGTGCATTGAAAAAGCAGGGAAGAGAAAAGATATTGTCAATGATAGGTTCATGGAATGAGCGCTTTTTGCCTTAATTTCGGCACTCAAAATTGAGAATTATGGCTGAATCGATTCTTATGCCCCGCTTGAGTGATACCATGACCGAAGGTGTGATTGCAGCATGGCACAAAAAAGTGGGAGATACGGTAAAAAAAGGTGACCTGCTTGCCGAAGTGGAAACAGACAAGGCAACCATGGAACTCGAAAGCTACAAAGACGGTACACTGCTACATATCGGGACCGACAAAGGTGGCAAACTGCAGGTGAATGACCTGATGGCCATCATCGGGGCTCCCGGAGAAGATATCTCCTCTCTGCTGGGCGGCGGAGCTGCAAAACCTGCGGCAGACGCAAAACCGGCGGCAGAATCAAAACCTGAGACGGAAAAAGCGGCGGCTGCTCCGGAAAAATCAGCACCAAAAGAACCTGCTCCTGAAGCATCCGGGGGCGCAGCCATGGATCTATCCAAAGTTGAAGAAGTGATCCTCATGCCGCGATTGAGCGATACCATGACCGAAGGCGTCATCGCTGCCTGGCATAAAAAGGTGGGGGATGACGTGAAG
>JACMLD010000020.1 GCA_014379785.1 Chitinophagaceae bacterium | reverse complement strand
ATGGAAGAAATGCTACACCATGCCATGATGCTGAACAATGAAGTCAGATTTTCGGATGATGGAGCGCTGCTCGGAGACTCCACAGAAACCGCCATGGTAAAGTATTCTATCGACATGGGTCTGTCAAAGGAAAACGCTGAGAAAAAATTCCCGGCCCATGCCGAGCTACCCTTTGATTCAGACAGAATGCGCATGAGCACCTTTCATCAGCACGAGGACCAGTGGATTCTTTTTGTAAAAGGTGCGCCGGCAAAGGTGGTAGAAGTCCTTTCCGCCGAAGAAGCTGGCTCTTCGAAAACATGGCTGTATGAAAATAAAAAATGGGCGGGTGAAGGACTGCGTGTCCTGCTATTCGGCTATAAAATGTTTGATAAAAAACCGGAACACATCAATGAACATATCGAAAAAGATCTGAAGATATTAGGAATGGTGGCAATGATAGATCCGCCGCGGGAAGAAGTGGTAAAAGCCATCAGAGATTGCAGCACAGCAGGTATCAAAACCATGATGATCACCGGGGACCAGCCACTGACAGCAGCGGCCATTGCAAACAGACTTCAGATGGTGGAAAACGGGGAAGCATCCGTAATGAGTGGCGCCGAAATAGAAAAACTATCCGATCAGGAATTCACGGAGAAAATCTCTTCTGTCCAGGTCTTTGCAAGGGTGAGTCCGAGTCAGAAATTGCGCATAGTACAAAGTCTGCAGAGCAATGGCCAGTTCGTAGCCATGACCGGTGACGGGGTAAACGATGCACCTTCTCTGAAGCAGGCGGACATCGGTGTGGCCATGGGCATAACCGGTTCCGACGTATCAAAGGAAGCCGCAGACATGATCCTGCTCGATGACAATTTTGCCACCATCATCAAAGCGATCCGGGAAGGCAGAAGGATTTATGAAAACATCCGCAAATTCATCATCTATGTCCTCTCCTGCAACCTCGCTGAAATCCTTACCATCTTTTTTGCACCCATTTTTGGATTGCCGGTTCCCCTCCTGCCAATTCATATACTTTGGATAAACCTGGTCACCGACGGATTGCCGGGACTCGCACTCACGGCAGAACCTGCTGAAAAAGGGATTATGAGTCAGCCTCCCCGATCACCAAAAGAAAATCTTTTTGCCGGTGGACTGATAACGCGCGTAGTTGCAAACGGAATCCTGATGGCCGTGGCCGTGATACTCACTCAGTTCTGGGCGGCGGAAAACGGGTATAGCGTTGTCCAGCAGCAGACAATTGTTTTTACGCTGCTTTGTTTCGTGCAGCTGGGCAATGCATTGTCCGTGCGTTCGTCCCTGCAGTCGATCTTTAACAAGGCATTTTTCACCAACTGGTTTCTATGGCTCGCTATCGGCATCACCATATTATTACAGCTGCTTATTGTCTATATCGAACCGCTTGAAAAAATATTCAAGGTGGAAATGCTGGATGCCCCGGCAATGGAAGTCATCGTCGGGGTTACCCTGGCCAGTGTACTGGCGTTCGAAGCAATAAAATTATTAAGCCGGAAAAAAATTAATTGAGGAGACGGTTGACAGAATCCATTAGCTGCGCTTTGGTAAATGGTTTTTCCAAAAAGCTGTCTGCTCCGCTTTCCAACGCCAGGTCTTTCGCGGCGAGGTCAATTCCTGACATCATAATAATGCGGGCATTGGGAAGTTTCTCTTTGATAAACCGGATAAAATCAATGCCGAAGCCATCTGGAAGGCGGTTATCGAGTACAATGAGCTCAGGACTGGCTGAAGAGATGTATTCACGGGCGGCGCCGAGCGATTTCACATGGTCTACCTCAGTTGTACTGCTGTTCAGGAGGAGATCAAGAACAAGACACATATCACCTTCATCTTCGATTACAAGTACTTTTTTGGTGCGGGCTGATTGCAGGGTTGTTGCAGGCATATATTACAGTTTTAGGTTAACTGTGGGACATGTATAAAATTCCGTGCCAAGTTAAAAAGCCTCCTGGTAAGCGAGGCGGATCACAATTTCAGTACCGGCCGGATTTCCCCCGGTGTCAGAAAGATCTTTCACTGTCACTGTTTCCCCAATTCCGTATTCCTTGTTGAAGAGCTCAATCCTCTTGAGAGTAATCTCGATGCCATGCGACTTCCTGCTATAACCTGAGCGCTGTTTTATTTTTTGCGCGGCCTCGCGACCAATCCCATTGTCGTTTATTATAACCTGGAGCAACTCCCCGACTTTTGATACAAGAATATTTAACTGACCTTCCTTTTCCCTGGGCAGCAATCCATGCAGAATGGCATTTTCTACAAATGGCTGGATGATCAGTGGAGGGACTTCCACACCGGCGGGGTCGATGTCACCAAAATCAATTTTATATTGAAACTTATTCTCAAACCGAATCTGCTCCAGTTGCATGTAGAGCGTGGCGACTTCCAGCTCGTCTTTCAGTGATATCTTTTTATCCCTTGAATGGTCGAGTATCAGACGTACCAGCTTGGAGAATTTACTGATGTACTGATTCGCCTGCACCCTTTCATTGCTGTTAATAAACGAATTGATGGTGTTGAGAGAATTAAAAATAAAATGCGGATTCATCTGCGTGCGAAGCGCACTGTTCTCGAGTTCATTGAGTTTGATTTCATAGTCGCTTTTTACCTGCGCATCTTTTCTCACCCGCTTTATCCGGTTGCGGTAAATCAGCCACCCGATAGCAAATAGCAGTCCAATTCCCAGAATGCGAAACAGCGTGGTTTGCCAGAATGCTTTCCTGATATGTATTTTCAGCGCATGAGACGATTCCGTCCAGCTGCCCGACTGCAACCTGGCTCTGATCTTCAGATAGTAGTCGCCACCAGGCACGTTGGTATATGACCCACTGTGCCGATTTGCTATGTACTGCCAATCCGTGTCAAAGCCTTCGAGTTTGTAGGCGTACTCTATGTCATCTGACCCGGCATAATCAAATGCGCTCATATCAAATGAGAAAAAATTCTGGTCGTAATTGAGTACAATTTCTTTCAGATCACTGACTACCTGGTCAGACACCAGCGATTGGTCATAAACCCTGAAAGCGGTGAGCTGGGGGGCGACAAGAACCGGCGTTTCCGATTCGCCGATGCTGTCTCCCATTATCTCATAATACCCATTATTCGTACCGATCAGCACAGTGCCCTGTGGCGAGTAAGCGAGTGACCTGCTGAACAGTTGCAGATTTGCAAAGCCGTCTTTTGTTCCGAGGAGGATCGTTTTTCCGGAAGCAGGATAGAGTTTTCCTATTCTCCGGTTATTGCAAAACCAGACATGATTCTTTCCGGGCAGCACAGACCGCACATCAGTCAAAGAATTGTCCTTCTCAGACAAGCGAAAGAGCTTTGCATTTCCACTCAGGTCAGTAATAACAATTCCCTTGCTGGTAGCCAGATAGAGCTTATCGTCCTCCCACGAAATTTTATATATAACCAGTGAGCCGATCGATGAGATGAGTTGCGTTCGTTCTGTCACTGCGCCTTGTGAATCGGCATATTCGAACAGCCTGCCTGCTGATGTACCCATCCACACATGGTTCTGTTTATCCAGGGCTGCAGTACTCACGGCTGTCAGTTTGAAAAGCGCAGTGAGACTGTCGTTACGATGCGAATAGTATCTGAGCAGATCGGTGTTGAAAATACCCGGCCGGCCAAATCCCACTGTGAGCAGTTTGTCATCCGTCAAAGGCACAATGTCTGTTATGCCATCATCCCAAAGAGGCTGAGGTTTTGTGACCCTGCTGAAGTTGGTGAACTTGTTTTTGCCGCGGTCATAACGCATCAGACCAAGGCGGTTGCTGCCCATCCACACGATGCCTTTTTTATCAGTATATGCACATTGCACAAATTCCACCGGGCCGTTGATACCAGTGGTTGCGACGCCGGTAAAATTTGTAAATTTCTTTACCCGGTAATCAAAAAAAGAAACACCCTTTTCGGTACCCACAACAAGTGTCTGACTGTCCGCAACAGCAAGACTGATCACGGCACCGGGCGGCGTCAGCGTTTCCGGAACATCCAGAGAATGAAAGCGGGTTGTTGCGCGACTGGGATTAAAATGATACGCACCGCGAGAGGTGGTGCCCACCCATATATTATGACTTCTGTCTTCGTAAATACAAAGCACGCTTCCCGCTTCGAAATTGTTGGGATGAAAGGGACTCTTTTCAAAACTGACAACCCTTTTTTCTGCTGGCAGATATTCGGCGAGTCTGAAATAGAAGGAGGCAATCCAGACACGACCATTGTGATCTTTCAAGAGGTCGTAAACGGTGTTGTAGAGAAGGCTGTCTTTACGGCCAAGTACGCCTGGCACGATACTGTATTTTTTTGTCTGGACATTAAACCTTGCGATGCCAATGGATAAAAATCCCGCCAGCATTTCAGATTCATTCAGCTTTTCGAGACCAAACATATTTAAACAGCAGGTGTCATCATACTGGGTTTTATAGTAGATGCTGTCAACTTTATTTGTCCCGATATTCAACTCAAAAAACGGAAGGTTGCCATTCGTCGTTACATACAACAGGTCCCGGTTGAAAAACTTTAGTCGCCTAATGTTCTTCAGGCGGTTCTCTACCAGATAGGTCTGTCCAAGGTTTTCCCATCCTCCCTTGCTCGCAGAAAGTCTGAAAAGTCCTGCGTTTCCGCCTGCGTACAGGTTGCCATTGACATCTTCTTCAAAATCAAAAACAGCAGCGCGGGCTACTGCGGCTGCTGCTCCTCCGGAAGAGCTGTCCACCTTCTCAAATGATTCATGTACGAAATCATATTGCACCAGCCCGTTGGTAGTGCCAATCCAAAGCCTGCCTTTTTTATCGCTGAAAAGACTGAGTATATTGTTGGAAGGCAGACTGCTGGCCGACTCCGAAGAAAAAAAGCTTTTGACATTATATCCATCATAACGATTGAGGCCGTTCTGGGTGGCGAACCACATAAACCCATAACGGTCCTGCACAATCGCATTTACCCTCGGGTCCGATAGGCCCTTATCCAGAGAGATATTGTAGAAATTGTAGGTCGCCTGTGCCATACCATGGTCAGGTCTGATGATAAAAATGAATAAAATAAACAGTGAAATAAGGCGCATATGAGACTCACAAGGTACGCAATGGATAAAAAACCCGGCGCCCATCCGTTAACTCAAAAGCCTGTTTTGTTAACTCAATGCCCGAATTCCTTTTTTGTAATGGACTAAGTTCCTAAACTTGTAAGATGAAACACAGAGCGGTAATCATAGAAGACGAAGCACGGGCAAGGGATTTTCTAAAAAATCTCATTGCCGAATTCTGTCCGCAGATATCCGTGGAAGCCACCGCAGCCAATGTGGAAGAAGGTGTTGCCATTATCAATTCAATGAATCCCGCTATAGTTTTTATGGACATTGAAATGCAGACCGGGACAGGCTTCGACGTGCTGGAGCAGGTTAAGGAACGCAATTTTCATGTGATTTTTACCACAGCATATGATCACTATGCCATCAAGGCTATTAAATTCAGCGCAGTGGACTATCTGCTAAAGCCCATCAATCTGGAAGAGTTGCAGGAAGCTGTTGTAAAAGCGGTGAATGGGATTGAGCAGAAAGCCGAGGGCAATAAGATCGAAATGCTCATCCGCAATCTCCGCAGACCAGCCGGTGAAGACTTTTCGATTAGTTTGTCGACCTCCGAAGGCGTTGAGTTTATTCAGCTTACAAATATCATCCGGCTGGAAGCCAACGGCCCTTACACAACATTTTTCATGAAAGATGGCCGGAAAATAATGGTCAGCAGAAATCTGAAAGAATATGAAACGCTGCTGACTGAACATGGATTTTTCAGACTGCACAACTCACATATGATCAATCTGAAAGAGGTGAGAAAAATGATCAAAACAGATGGGGGATATGCCATCATGAACGATGGTTCAAATATTTCCATTTCTCCGAAAAGAAAAGATGAATTTATTCTTTTGATGTCTGAAAGAAATCTGAACCTGAGATAGGATCAGCAAAATCTTTTCAAATCACTTACTTTTTTTGCCGAAACCGGAAGTTTGTGTCCGTCGGACATCAGGACAAAACCGTCGCTGTCCGGTATAAAAGATTTCAATTCCCTGGTATTGACAAGGTGGAGAAGATGAATTCTGCAAAATCCATAATCGGATAAAATCTGATCGAACTCCTGCAAGGGTTTTGCCGAAAAGACTTTAATCCCTGTTTTCACTATTATCATACTGCTGGCGGCATTTCCTTCGATCCTAATCAGATCATTCAGAGAAAAATAATCTTTGCCATGATCATGATCTAAAAAAATCGACAGGGGCCTGAAATCATTTTCAACAGTATCGAGGAGGTGGTTTAAAGCCAGGGCAGGATTGACCCGATCTGGATGACAGGCTGCTTCCACTTCATTTATAAGGTCACTGATCTCGATCGGTTTCAGCAGATAATGGACCCCGCTGAATCTGATCGCATTGATGGCATGGTGGTCAGTTGCTGTAGTAAAAATGATTGACGGAAGATTCTCCCTGATGCGCTTCAGCACATCGAAGCCTGTGCCGGTCTGCAATTCTATATCCAGAAATACCAGGTCGGGGTTTAAATTTATAATGGATGAAACAGCTTCTTCTTCGGTAGACACCTTGGCAATCACTTCTACCTGCGGACAAAATTCTGCCAGCAGATTATCCAGAAAGATTCTGCTGAGTGGTTCGTCTTCAACAATGATTGCCCTGATACTCATAAGTGGTTTATATAGTTATCCTGGCGAGCTCCTCAACTGCCTTTTGAAAGATGGAATCTACTTTTACAAATCTTACCCGGATGTCATCGAGGGGAGCCTGCTCATGCGCCAGTTGCTCCATCATCAGTAAGTCGTTGCCTACCACATCGGTCAAACCAAAAAAACCAATGGAGTTTCTTAAGGTATGCACTGTTTTATAAATCATTTTGTAATCTGCTGAAGCAATCGCTGTTTTTAAATTCTGAAGCTGTGCCGGAGTCTCTTCAATAAAAATGCCAATCATTTCGGCTATCAGTTTTGGACTACGGGCTGATCCAGATTTCAGAAAACTAAGATCGGTCAGAGCCTTGCTGGAATTATTCGGTGTCCATCGTTGGATCTTTGCTATAAGTTCCTTTTCACTGAAGGGTTTAGATAAATAATCGTTCATGCCCAATCTGATACAGTTTTCTCTTTCTCCGGGCAATGCGTGCGCTGTCATGGCAACGATTGGTGTTTTTATTTCCTTTTCTTTTCTTATGATTCGGACCGCTTCGTATCCATCCATTCCAGGCATCTGAATGTCCATCAGGATCAGGTCATACTCATTTTCCGACAGACTGGTAATTGCGACCGCACCGTTTTCCGCAAGTGTTGGCTGCACGCCGAGGTCGTGAAGGATTGCCAAAGCCAGTTTCTGATTCATGTGATTGTCTTCAACCAGTAAAATTTTTAGTCCCCTGACTAACTCCGGTAGCCGGCTATCTTTACTGAATATATCCTTGGCGGCAGACGCCTCGGATTTTAGAAAACGTATTTCAAAAGCGAAAGCGGAACCCTCTCCCAACCTGCTTTCGACAGATATTTCTCCCCCCTGCAATTCTATCAGTTGTTTGGTGATAGACAACCCGAGACCGGTACCGCCATAATGCCGGGTGACATTGGAATCCGCCTGGGTAAATCTTTCAAAAATGGATTCAAGTTTGTTTGACGCTATTCCGATGCCGGTGTCGCGAATGGTGAACAGCACATTTACCGAATCAACCTGCTCCGATTGCAGTTTGCACTGTACCGTGATGGAACCTTTTTCGGTGAACTTGATGGCGTTGCCGATGAGGTTGACAAGTATCTGCGTCAGTCGCATCGGGTCACCCAGAATATGCTGATCCAGTGATGCGTCTACCGATGACTTTAACAGGAGTCCTTTTTCGGATGCACGTGCAGCAAACATGGTCTCTACAGACTGCATCAAGGATGAAATGCTGAATGGAATGTTTTCTATGATAAATTTCCCTGCATTCAGTTTAGAAATGTCCAGTATATCATTGATGATCGACAAAAGGTTTTTTCCTGCACTGCCTATAATTTCCAGATACTCGTTTTGCTCTGCATCAACATTTGTTTTTTTCAAACGTTCGGTGAATCCAAGGATAGCGCCAAGCGGAGTGCGCAATTCATGACTCATATTGGCAACAAAATCTGCTTTCGACTTTGCTGAGTCTTCTGCAAGTTGTCTGGATCGAACCATTTCTTCCTCAACCATTTTGCGCTCAAAGAATGTCGGCACATCATACTGTGCTTTGCGGTTATGTTCAGCACCCCCGCTCGCACTAAAGCTTTCGAGATGGCCCTGCATTTTGTCGGGTGGTGACATGATAAAAAGACATTCGCTGTCGCCTTTGGCAATACAGCTTACTTCAACCGCCGTGAGCGAAATGCCGAAGCTTTCTTCGCACCATCCGGAAGAATAGCCGGAGTTCATGATGCAAACCGCTGTATCAGCCTTCTTTCCGGAGCGAACCCAGGAGTCGGCTTCAAAAGAATATGGGTGTTTATAGTGCAGGTAGAAATTTTCATCCGGGGTGGGGCTGCTTTCGGGAAGTATGTCCACAAAGGCCCAGCCGGTATATGCAAAGTGCACTGGTCCGGCAGAAAGCTTTGAAATAGGATCAGAAAGATTCATCTTCTGATGAAAATTGCGTGCATCGTTCATACCGATCACATGGGCAATGTCAAAAAGAATGTTTTTCCCAATGTTCATCGCTTCTGCTTCTCCCCTGTCTGCATAAAGGTGTCTGACGGTATCAAGAAAATCTTTTGATAAGGTAGATGCTCTTACCAGTACATATCGCTGGTCATTGATTTCGATGGTGCCTTTCGAAGGATCAATATTCAGGTTCTGAAAATATTCACTCACTGTTTGCTGCGCAAGATCAAATACTTCTTTCATCTCTTCTGGCACACTCACTGAACTGCCAGGCTTCATCTTGCTGAAATCCCGTCGCAGCATAGCGTTCTCCATTTCAAGAAAAGCTATTCTTTGTATTAAAATTTCTTCCGAAGAGCTTTCAGACATAGCGCATCATTTATAAGTATGGATAAAAATAAAGAATATTTTTCCGTTAACTCAAATGACTGTTCTGTTAAACCTGCATTTGCCGGCGCTCTTGCAGGTTGCATCTTTACATCGTTAAACAATCAAATGAAAAAAATCAAAAAAATCAGGAACATGAAAACGTTGAACATCAGGACAGTCGCTGCATTTCTATTTGTAACTATGATCACTCTTGCATCATGCAGCAAGAAGAAAGATGATGTGGTGGTACCTCCCTCGCCGATGGAAGGAACATGGGTAGGTAAATGGGGATTTAACAATGCAGTACCAGCCAATCATTTTGTATTGGTTATTAAGAACGATGGCACGCTGACAGTAAAAGAGGGAAATGCCATTAATCCAAATGTAGGTACCGGCACCTGGACACTGTCTGAAAGCACTTTCAAGGCCACTTATTCTTACACGGATTCTAAGGATTCCAAACTTGCACTCGCTGCCAAACTGAGCGACGACAAAACACAGCTGGCAGGTTCATGGGGTGAAGTGGATGTAATAGGTTCAGGAAATATATTGCTGAGCAAACAATGATCTAATCTTCAATAGGCGGTTTTGGATATGGTACGAGCTATCCGCGGGAGCGGGTAGCTTTTTTGTTAACTGGAAATACTGATCTGTTAACCGACCGTTTCATTCGCCTCCTGGCCGGTGTAGTTTGCAATCGAAATAAAAACACTGATATGAAAAATATATTTACCCTGCTTTTTATCGCCATTCTCGCACTCAGCGCTGCGAACACCTTTTCACAGGGCATATTTCAACTATGGGGAACCACCAGCTTTGGGGGTCCGGATGATCGCGGCGTATTGTTTTCTACAAAATTTGACGGGACAGGTCAATCAGTGAAAAAAACCTTCAATTTAATAGATGCGGGAATGCCGGGGGACGGAAATTTGCCGGTGGCATACAACAACAAGCTATACTCCATATTGAAGGGCGGAGGACTACAGGGACTGGGAGTGATTATTGAATATGACCCTGCAACAAACATCTATACGAAACGTGCAGACGTTTATGAACTCACCGGGGACGGTGCAAATTCAGCCATGGTTGTTTATGGCAACAAGCTATGGGGTACGATCAGCAAGGGCGGCACAACTGGTGCAGGCGTACTATTTGATTTTAACCCCGCCAGCGGGGTCATCACCGTGCATTATAACTTTACAACTGCAAATGGCGCATATCCTGAAAATCTAATTGTGTTCAACAACAAATTGTATGGATTTACCAGCCATGGAGGTGCAATTGGTGATGGTGTGATATTCGAATTCGATCCGGTCGGTAATATCTATACAAAAAAGAAGGATCTGAATGATGAAACCACAGGAAGGTTTCCTGAAGGTGGCTTCGTGGCTTATAATGGGAAATTATGGACAGCCACCAGGGACAGTAAAGGGCCGCTAACAGGAGGATATATTTTGTCGTACGATCCT
>JACMLD010000162.1 GCA_014379785.1 Chitinophagaceae bacterium | reverse complement strand
GGATTCATCCGGAAACTTCCCCATCACCTGGTGGAAAGTTTTAAGAGCACACTCGATGAAGTAAGGGAAGCCGACATCCTGTTGCATGTGGTTGATATGTCGCATCCTCAGCATGAAGATCAGCTTGCGGTCGTAAAGAAGACACTGCAGGAACTGGATGCATACGACAAGCCTGTCATCACGATTTTTAATAAGATGGATGAATTTGAAAAAAATCATTTCGATCCCTGGCTGGAAGATGAGGTGAAACAACAGATCCTCGCTGAGCTGAGAGAGAGATGGGAGATAGAACTGCAGGGCAACTGTGTTTTTGTATCTGCAATTGAAAAACGAAATATTGACAGCCTGCGGGCTACGATTCTTGAAAAGGTGCGAGAGCAATATCAAATCAGGTACCCTTATCGCACTGCTTACTTCTTTTAATGGATACAAAACTGTACACCTGGCATAAAATTGCCGCCAATCGCGCCTCACTTGTTTTTAATGAAAATGCGATAGCCGAAGTTGCCATCGGCGAGAGAATGATCTGCATAGGCGCTTTTCAGAACGCGCTGTTTGCCTTCGCGCACAAATGTCCACACGCGGGCGTGCTGCTTTCTACCGGGTATATCGACTCCGCAGGAAATGTGGTCTGCCCGATGCACCAGTATAAATTCAATATCCGAAACGGGCGCAATACCAGCGGCGAAGGGTATTTTATGCGTCACTGGCGGATTGATGAGAGGGAAGACGGCGTGTATGTGGGGTTGAGTGAGTAGGTTAGCGCAGTAGCGCGAAACGGTGGTCTCGAGGCCGACTGTTCAAATCTCTGCCAGCCACCGGCAATTGCCCCGCGGCTGTGTTCCTGCGGGCACTCTTTATTTCATGAGACTTTGATTGTAACCCGCAGGAACGAAGGCCGCTACGGGCAAGTTGCCAGGCGGCTGGTTTCATCACTCAACGTTTCGGTGAGCGTTTCCCGAATCAAGTTTCGCGACTAATAGCGCCTTAATTTGTCTTTGGTTTGGTTGTGAATGTCTGGTGTTGACAACAACTTACCAGGTCCCATCCGACTGTCCCATAAATACTCCCCTCCTGTAACATCTTGCAGGTTTCTGCGTCTTATTGCTGTTATTTGTCCGGAAACGGACGGTTTTTACTCAAAAACGAACAGTGAAGACGAGTGGCTAAAATTTTAATCTGTTGATTTTCAATATATTAAAAAATTGGCACTGCGTTAGACAGGAATCAACAGCAACGATTATGACACATTCAGCAAAAAACCTCTACCACGACCACGAAGCCGAAATGGCGTTCGACCGACACGTATCCCGAATGAAGGACAATGAAATTGACTTCATTCCACTATTTGCAACTCCGGACACTGGCAAAAGTGCATTCTACAAGACCATGCTGCCGGTCTCTCAAAACATCCCCCAAAGGACGCGCAAATCAGGCGTTTCATTTCTGAACCCGCTATTTCGTATGCTCCAGTGGTCCAGATAAAAATACCCTAAACGGAGTATTGTCAATGCTGTTATAAAATCTCAACTTTATATCCCGCCCCGGCCTTAGAATAATTGCACCTCAACCAAAAGTTATGCAAAAAGGGAAAGTTGTAGGCATCGATCAGCAAAGAGCGCGATTGCTGGCAGAATACGAACTTCAGCGTGATCAGTTTTTTACTCCGGAATGGGTCTCAGAAAATACAGCCATCCTTGTAATACATGGGATAGGTCACCAGCAGCCACTGCAAACGCTCGACGAGTTCTCGCGTGGACTGATAGAACGCTATCAGCAAATTTTTCCAACCGCCATCAGCTTCGAACATCAGCTCAACAGTCTGGATAAATCCGGTTCCACATTGTTTCAAAATACCGTCAGGATAAAACATGCGGATCATCCAATGGAGACGATCGATATCTACGAGTATTACTGGGCCTACTGCACCCAGGACAAAGCCAAACTTTCCGATATCAATATGTGGCTCCAGGGCGTGGTGCGCGGCGCAAAAAAATTTTACAAACGAGAAAACGAAAAACTCGGTTCGCGGTTTCGCGACGAAAGTATTTTTTTCAAAGACGGAAAATTCATTGCCTGGAAATATGAGTTTGCGCTCAACTTCATCTCAAAAACCGCCATTCTTGTAAATGCGCTCACGCGCGCTATTCTTTACCTCCTCGGCTTCGTACCCATCATAGGTAAAGTTGCGCAGGAATTTCTCCGCAAATATTTCGACAGTTTTTTTTACAGCCTCTCCAATTTGCTTGGTGATATAGTCATCTACAATGTCACCGATGAGAAATCGAGGTTTTTCTCTGTGCGAAAGCAAATCCTCGATGGCGCAACCACCGCCCTGCAAAGTCTCCTTGAAAAAACGGAGAACAACGAACTCGCCTATCCAAAAGTGGTCGTTGCAGGACATTCACTGGGCAGCCAGATTGCCTATGACGCCATCAACCGAATCAACCTCTTAGCCAATTCAGGTAAAATGAAATATTACCTCGAAGACGGGAATTTCAATCCTTCAAAAAGATTAAAGAACCTTCCTCAGAAATTATCCGGTCAGCTCCAGGGTTTCCTCACCTTTGGAAGTCCGCTCGATAAAATTGCTTTTTTCCTCCGCCAGCAGGTGCCAAAATGCAACTATATATGGCAGCAGGTGATCGACAGTTACCATTGTTTTAAACAGGGTACGTGGACAGAACCATTTGCGCGACATCAACGTCTGGAGTCTTCATCCATAAAACCCATTCTTGAAGACGTGAAATGGATCAACTACTATGATCAGCAGGATATAGTCAGTGGCCGCCTGGATTATTTCAAAAACCTGGAGAACGTAGACTGCCAGTTCAAGACCCGCAGCCAGTTCTGTGCCGACCCCGCAAGTTTCAAACACAGTCACTATTGGTTCTGCGGAGATTTTTATGAAGACATCATCCGCAACATGTTACCAAACCAACAGGCGGTGGCGGAATCGATGGATAGTAATGTGGGAGCATGGTCCACATCTGTTTCCTGAATATTTCTTACCTTTTTGTAATGAATACAAGACGCGAATTTCTGAATAAGCTTGGCTTGTCTGCAATGGCCGCTCCCATGCTCCCTGACCTCCTAAACCGCATCCCATACGACGGACCGGTCCTCAGAGTGGCAATACTCGGTCTGGGCGGATACGCCCGGCGGGTGGCAGATGCCATGCAGTCATGTACCAAAGCGAAACTCGTTGCTGCCGTCAGCGGCACACCAGCAAAGTTGAAGGAGTGGCAGTCCAAATACGGCATCCCCGAAAAGAATTGCTACAACTACGAAAACTTTGATACCATCCGCAACAACAAGGATATCGACGTGGTGTATGTTATCACACCAAACTCAACACACAAAGATTTTGTTATACGCACTGCCGCAGCAGGAAAGCATGCTATCTGCGAAAAGCCGATGGCGCTCAACGCCGCGGAAGGACAAGCGATGGTCGATGCCTGCAAAAAAGCGAATGTAAAATTGATGATTGGTTATCGTCTGCATTTTGAACCACAGACACTCGAAGTGATACGTATGCGCAAGGCCGGTGAGTTTGGAAAAATACTTTTTTTCCAGGGATTGTCCGGCTTCCGTGCCGGCGACCCAAATCAGTGGAGACTAAACAAACAACTCGCCGGTGGCGGGTCATTGATGGATATCGGGATATATTCGATTAATGGTGCCCGTTATATGATCGGAGAAGATCCCATCTGGGTGACCGCTCAGGAAACGAAGACCAATCCCGCCAAATTCAAGGAAGGCGTGGACGAGACCATACAATTTCAACTTGGTTTTCCAGGCGGGGCCGTCGCTTCCTGCCTTTCTACCTACAACATGAATAATCTTGACCGCTTTTTTCTGAACGGAGAAAATGGTTTTGCCGAGATGCAGCCCTCTACCGGTTACGGTCCAATAAAAGGCCGCACGCACAAAGGCGAACTCAATCAACCCATCGTTACCCATCAGACTGTGCAGATGGATGAGATGGCGGCGATCATCCTGGAAGGAAAACAACCACCGGTACCAGTGGATGGTGAAGAGGGGGTGAAGGATCTCAAAATCATCGATGCTATTTATTCTGCCGTATCCACAAATAAAAAAATTACACTCACACTCTGACGATCACTCAAGGCACCCGCTGATTTTTTCGCGCAACAGTTGCAGTTCTGCTTCCGAAGCAGTCAATGAGGCCGCATGTTCAAACGCCGTGATTGCATCCTTTTTTCGACCCAGTGCAGTTAGGATTTCTCCCATGGCTGCATGAAAAAGATAGAAGTTTTCGAGTCCGGTAATTAGCTGAATTTCTCCAAGCGCAACATGTCCGTCGAAGGCATAAAGAGCTGCAACAGATCTGTTCAGTGCCACCACCGGCGAAGGGAAATTTTTTAAGAGAATCGAATAAAGT
>JACMLD010000161.1 GCA_014379785.1 Chitinophagaceae bacterium | reverse complement strand
GGATAACCGCGAAGATTTCGACAAGTTCGAACCCGGTCCGGTAGTATGGCATAATATCAGCCAGGAGTTGAAAAAACCGATGCCTAAAAAAGGTATCATGGTCAGCATGAAGGCGATCAGGTGGAGTGCAGCGGCCTCCGTGATGCTGGTACTGGGTGCTGGAGGACTTTACCTTTTCAATTCCGGTAAAAAAGATGCTGGTCAGCAGGTGGCAGTGACTGATACTCCTGCAAAGAAAGAAACAGCAACGGATACCGCAGTGATGCAACCAGTTAAAGAAAAGGCTCAGACAAATGACAAAAACATTGCCTCAACAGAAACGGAAACTCCGGATGAAGCACCTGCGAAGGATGAATTTAATGAAGAACTAGTTCATTATACGAGGCTTGTAGAAATCAAACAGAATCAGATCAAAAAGATCAAAAAAGATGAACCCCTGCTGTACCAGAAATTCGCCGGCGACTTTCAAAGACTGGACAGCACATTTCATATACTGAAAAATCAACTTCCCGTAAACCCTAACCGCGAACAGTTACTGGAAGCGATGATTCAGAACCTGCAGTTGCAAACCGCCCTATTGAATCAACAGTTAAACATCATCAGACAAATCAATCAATCAAAAAAGTTAGCATATGACAAAGCATACAGGTCCGTTTAAACTGCTGCTTGGAGCGACTCTCCTACTCCTCGTCAGCACATGGACATTCGCAAATAATGATCCTGAAGTAGAAAAAAGAAAAACTTACAGCAAGTCCTACCCCATCAGTAGTGGAGGTGAAGTGAAATTGACCAATCAGTTTGGGGAAATAAAAATAAACACCTGGGACAAAGATGAGGTAAAGGTAGAAGTGACCATAATGGGTAAGGCATCGACTGAAGAACGCGCACAGGAAATCATTGATCGGATCAGAATACTTGATGGTAAATCATCTGGTGGTGTTTGGTTCAAAACCGAAATGGAAAATGGTGGTTCAGATCACGATAGTCGCAAAGGAAACAAGGCAAAAGGTAGTACCAGCATGGAAATAAATTATCAGGTCTACATGCCCGCCGGAAACGACCTCGATGTAAGCAATCAGTTTGGAGCTACCACATTGCCAAATCTGACAGGCGAAGTTAGTATAGAACAGAAATTTGGTGACCTCACCGCTGGCAGGCTGTCGAAAGTGAAATCGCTCAATGTGGAATTTGGCTCTGCCACGATAGAAAGTATCGCTGATTGCAAAGTGACCATCAAGTTTTCCAAAGCCGAGATAAAGAATATGAGTGGTGTAATAAAAGGCAACTTTGAATTTTGTGAGGTTGTAAAACTTTCGCTCACTAATGCCGTGACAGACTTAAATATCAACAACTCCTATTCAAAAATTGAAGTGAAGGTTGCGGATGGCTTTAACGGAGACTTTGACATTCACACGAGCTTCGGAGAATTCAGCAATAAATCCGGTCTGGCGATAAAAGAAAAGAAGGACGAAGACGATGATGAACACGGCCCACACTTTGACAAAGACTTTGTAGGAAAAACAGGCAGCGGTGGAAACAAAGTGAAAATAAAATCAAGCTTCGGCAATATAAAATTCAACTAAACCCCTTTCCTCAAAATCCCTGGCAGCCTATATCGGGCAGCCAGGGATTTTGATTTTTACCTGATATAGGTTTTCATTTCCTGCTGATAAGCCTGCGCTTGTTTTCTTGCTGCCGATGCAAAATCAGTTGTATTGTCGGCATAGATCACGGCCCTGCTGGCATTGACAAGCAGACCAATATCTTCATTCATCGCATACTCGGAGATTTCTTTCAAGCTCCCGCCCTGCGCCCCAACACCGGGCACCAGCAAAAAGTGAGTCGGTATAATTTTGCGGATGTTTTTAAACTCTGCAGCCTGGGTAGCACCGACCACAAACATCAGATTTTCGTCCGTCCCCCACTCCGCCACTGTCTTAAGCACCTGCTCATACAATCTGCTTCCTTCCATTGTTTTCAGTTCAAAGTCAGCCGCACCCGCATTGGAAGTCAGCCCCAGAACTATGGCCCACTTACCGGGATATTCTAAAAAAGGCTGCACGCTGTCGGAACCCATGTAGGGCGCAACCGTGATCGAATCAAAAGGAAGCTTTTCAAAAAAGGCTTTTGCATACTGACTGGAAGTATTGCCGATATCGCCCCGTTTCGCGTCGGCAATCGTGAAAATATCCTTTGGGATATACTCCACCGTTTTTTGCATGGCTTTCCAACCGTCGATGCCCTGTGCCTCATAAAAGGCAGTATTGATCTTATAAGCAACCGCGAAATCACGGGTAGCATCAATAATGGCTTTGTTGAATTCAAAAATCGGATCCGGAGATGATAAAAGCTGTTTCGGAATCCTTTCAGGGTCAGTGTCGAGACCAACGCAGAGGTAAGACGACTTGCTGCGGATGGCCTCTATCAATTGTTTGCGGGTCATGAAACAATATTACAGATTTTGAAGCAGGTTTGGATAGTCGCTGATGATGCCGTCAACGCCCATCGACTTCAGGATGGCTATTCTTGCGCTGTCGTTTACCGTCCACGGTATGATTTTCATGTTTGCTTTGTGGCAATAGGAAATGAGTGTTTCTGTGACGAGTGAATGGGCCGGACTGTAAATAGTAGGAACAAATCCAAGTTCTTCTATTTGTTTTTCAATCGGTCTTTTATCAAAATCTTCGATCAGCAATGCCGTTCTTACTTTCGGAAATCTGGCATGTACAACTTTGAGCGTGCGCGGATCAAAGGACTGGATAATGGTTCTCTCCAATATTCCTGCCCTGGTGATCTGATCCATGAGAATTTCTACAAAACGCTCGGGGGCGGGATGAAAAATATTATCGCCGGCAGGATTGGACTTTGTTTCGATATTGTAGAAAACAGGTGGCTTGCCTGACTTTGAAATGTATTCTTCCACCGTTCTTATCACATCTTTCATCAAAGGTTTTATGGCCTTCATCCGCTCCTGTTGCGGAAATCTCGGATGGGGTTTTAGTCCCACGTCATATCGCTGCGTTTCGGCGTATGACATTTTATAAATGTTCAATGACTTTTCATTCTTCTCATCAATCAACGCTCCGTCTGGCGCAGTCGTGATCAGATGATTAAAGAAAGGCTCGTGTGAAAGAATCACCTGGCTGTCTGCTGTGATGACCGCATCCATTTCGAGTGTGGTAACGCCAAGGTCCACCGCCTTTATCATAGCGGGAATGGTGTTTTCAGGCATCAGCCCTCTTGCACCCCTGTGTCCTTCTTTATCAAATACCGGCAGATTCAATGAGAGATTTTTAGCAGTGTGGCAACCAATCACAAGCATCATCGTAAAGATGAGTTCCACCAGTTCTTTTTTCCGATTCATGCAGGCGAAGTTACAGTAAGAAAATTTTTACTGAGGCAGAGCCGTTTTAAATAATTGT
Organism: Chitinophagaceae bacterium; assembly: GCA_014379785.1. Classification (GTDB taxonomy): domain Bacteria; phylum Bacteroidota; class Bacteroidia; order Chitinophagales; family Chitinophagaceae; genus JACMLD01. Next base: position 1,790 of record JACMLD010000161.1, on the reverse strand, counting down.
GATCGCCTTTTTTCCATCTCAGATGCAATCAGCGCAGGATCTCCTCCTTTTGACCGAAGGTGATCAATGATGGCATCATAGCTTTGCTCGTCGCGGTTCTGGCTCAGCTTGAAGACATTTTCGAGAGACGTCACTTCTATTTCAAATGCAAGGATAGCTTTCATCAGACGATCCATGTATTCCTTTGGCAAATCTTTTACCAGGGAAGGCGAATAGGGATTGTTTTCAAAATGCTCGGTCAATTTTGTGAGCAGATCAAGCAGCGCTTCATCACCAAGAAATTTTATTTTTCCTGCGGCATGCACAGACATATAATTCCAGGTTGAACCGGTATGTTTATCGGTATAAAGGCTGGCGCTGACATAAGTATGCGGACCTGTAAAAACCGCCAGCGCATTGTCGTTGTGAACAAATGCCTTGTGGTGATCGGTCTGTTTCATCAGGTGGCCGTGCAGAATGATCTTTCCTTCTCTTTCTTCTATCAGTACCGGCAATTGTGTGGCAACAGGTTTGCCATCGGCATTGGTACCACTCAGAAAAACAAATGGATGTTCTTTCATGAAATCGACCACTACCCGGTGATCGGCTTCTTTATATTCTGGCAGGGAATACATATGATAAAGTTTATGGTTTACTAAGCTGTAATCGTTTCCTGGACGGTGGTGGCAGAGAAATCTGCATTTCGCATGGCGATACTACGGGCTGCGTTGCCGGCAAATTCCATCAGCGCATGTTTTGATATCTCATCGTCAGACACCATCACAGGGATACCCTGATCACCACCTTCGCGGATGGACTGCACCAGGGGAATCTGTCCGAGTAAAGGCAAATCATATTCTTCTGCCAGCCTCTTCCCTCCGTCCTTTCCAAAAATATAGTACTTATGCCCGGGCAGTTCGGCCGGCGTAAAATAACTCATGTTTTCTACCAGTCCGATGATAGGAACGCGAAGCTGAGCCTGACCAAACATGGCGATACCTTTCTTTGCATCTGCCAGCGCCACATCCTGCGGTGTAGTAACTACAATAACACCCGTAACCGGAACGGTTTGCATCAGGGTTAGGTGAATATCTCCGGTACCTGGCGGCATATCAATAACAAGGTAATCGAGTTCACCCCAGTGCACATCGGTTACGAATTGTTTGATGGCGCTGCTGGCCATCGGTCCACGCCAAACCACTGCATTTTTTTCATCCACCAGCAAACCGATGCTCATTAATTTGATTCCATATCGTTCGAGCGGTACAATCTTCGCTTTTTCCTCGCCCACATTCATCATCATGGGTCTTTCACCCCGGACACCAAACATGATCGGTACACTGGGACCATAGATATCCGCATCCATCAGTCCAACGCGCGCACCGCCATGCGCAAGCGCCAGCGCGAGATTGGCAGAAATGGTGCTCTTTCCCACTCCTCCCTTTCCGCTCACCACGGCAATGATATTTTTCACTCCCGGCAATACCTTATTGCTGTCCTGCCGTTTTGTGGAAGTATTGGAAGTAAAATTGACCTTTACCGATGCGTTTTTATTTACCAGCAGCTTAACTGCGTTTACACATGCACCGTTGATCATGTCCTTCATCGGACATGCAGGGGTGGTCAGAACGACTGTAAAAGACACTTTGTCGCCGTCAATCGCGATATCTTTGACCATATTTAGGGTTACAAGATCTTTTCCCAAATCGGGTTCTATCACATTGCCAAGTGCACTGATTATTTGATCTTCCGTCATGAAGCTGAAAGGTTTTGTTAAAATGAAAATTTGCTGCAAAATTAACCATTCACGG
>JACMLD010000160.1 GCA_014379785.1 Chitinophagaceae bacterium | reverse complement strand
TTCCGTTTGAGTTTTTTCGTAAACGACATCAATGGTTTAAAAGAACTGCCAGACGGACTGCTCAATCAAAAGATTGCAAATATTGCCGAGCACCATAAAAAAGGATGGAGCAATCATGCGGGCGTGATGAAAATGGATGCTGATCCTTCGATAAGTGCCAAAATCAACCATGGCTATGTTGCCGGAGGCGATTACCTCACATTTAAAGCTTCGGCAGATATTCAGAATTACAAAAACTATTTCGTTCCTTCCATCAGTTTGGGGGTGGGCCTTACAATCAGTAGCCACGGTTATTTCAAGCGTGAGTTTACGCTTGCCTGGGAACCAAATTTCTTCTTTTCGCGGGACCCGCAGGGCAAGCTGCAGACCTTCCGAAATGATTTCCTGACCCTCACGGCCGGTCACGGAAGCATAAAGGATAAGGACCCCCGTAAAGAATCTCACCTGCTTGCTCACTTTTCTTTTTCTTACCTGATCTACAGGCAGGGAGAGTACTTCGACAAACATGCGATGAGACTGGGAGCAGGACGACTTTCACTCTTCAACGGTAAAACACATGTGGAGCCTGTAATTTATTTCAATGATCTGTTCAGACGAGTAACCCCCGGACTTCGCTGGATTCAAAGCTTTTAATGGACGCCCAGGTCGGGCAAGCAACAGCAATTTCCCGAGGTAGACAGAATCGCATGGTTCAGTCTCGCGGAAGCCAGGGAAAAGGTCAACCCCGCACAGGCCGCTTTTGTGAACCCACTGGTATTTGACGCATTCTGAATATCCCCAATTTGTGGTATATATCGATATTGATTTTCGGTGTAGATTTAGGCAAACCACTAACATGCCCCAATCTTCCATCGCCAAAGCGGGAATACTCGCTATTATTCTCGTTGTAATTGGCTTTGCCGCCTGGGAGTTCTATCTCCGGTCAAAAGGCATTGGCATCGCATATGATGACGGCCCCGAACTCTGGGCCGCAAAACGTGAACTGGCCGACGTTCCCATGGATCAGGCCACGATATTAATCGGCTCTTCAAGAAACAAATTTGACATCGATATTGCCACCTGGGAAAAGCTTACCGGCGAGAAAGCTATACAGCTCGCTGTGGAGGGTAGCAGCCCGCTCCCCATGCTCGATGAACTGGCGGCGGATCCAAAGTTTAAAGGCAAGGTTTTACTGGATGTGACAGAAGGACTTTTTTTCGCGCTCGCTCCACCGGCATTTAGTCAGCCAAACAAAATGCTGAAATATTATAAGGAACGCACTCCCGCTCAACGCGCAAGTTTTGCGGTCAACACAGTGGTAGAATCGCAACTGGCATTTCTCGACAAAGAGTTTTTCTCGCTTAATGCCATGATCAAAGAATCGTGGGTCAAAAATCGACCAGGTGTTTTTATGCTGCCATGTAGTTTCCCACTCGATTTTAAGCGCGTCAATTTTGACCGCCAGTGCATCATGACAAAAAAATTTGAAACCGATACCTCTCTGAGAAATTATGTAAAGGGCATCTGGTATTACTATGGTACGCTGGATAGAATGGGTCCATTAAAGGGACCAAAGCTCGATTCAATTTTCAAAACGGTGCAAACTGCCATTGCGAAAATAAAAGGCCGTGGCGGAAAGGTTGTTTTTGTGAGAAGCCCGTCCTCCGGCCCTTACAGAGCGGCAGAAGCAGCAGGGTATCCAAGAAATGCTTATTGGAACCGCCTGCTTACATCTACCGGTTGCCAGGGCATTCATTTTGAAGACTATCCCGCCATTGCTAATTTTGATTGTCCGGAATTTTCACATCTGAAACAATCTGATGCAATAATTTATACCGAAAATATAGTGAAGATACTACACGACAAGGGTTGGACTTTTCCCAAAGAAAACTCCAAATCACTTTAATCAACCAATCAAAATCCTTCGTCATGGTATTCAACTCATATACATTCATCGTTTTTTTCATCTTCATACTCATACTTCACAATCTTCCATTTTCATGGAAAACAAAGAAGATCAATCTCCTCATTGCGAGTTATATTTTTTATGCGGCATGGAACCCGCCTTTCATTCTTCTGCTCTGGCTCTCTACCGTGGTTGATTATTTTGTAGGTCGATCCTTGTACAACGAGGAAAACAAGAGTAAGCGAAAAGTGCTCCTGGTGGTGAGTCTGATAGGAAATCTCGGGATGCTTTGCTTTTTCAAATACGGAACATTTCTGCTTGATAATTTTGTAACGCTGGTAAATGCAGTAGGTCTGGATTATCATCCAGCCAAACCAAATATCATTCTACCCGCCGGTATTTCATTTTACACTTTCACAACGCTTTGTTATACGATCGACATGTACAAACGAAAAAGTGAACCGGTAAAATCACTGCTGGACTTCTCTTTGTTTGTGACTTTTTTCCCGCACCTGGTTGCTGGTCCGATTGTCCGCCCACCGCAACTGGTGCCGCAGTTTGAGACACCCAGGAAAGCGTCGGCTTTGCAACTGCAGCAGGGTCTGTTGCTCATCTCACTCGGGTTGTTTATGAAAGTGGTGCTGGCAGACAGTATGCTGGCGGCCTCTTCCGATGCAATATTCAGCGCCACCAATATGGTCAGCTCTCTGGATGCTTGGACGGGCGTGCTGGCGTTTTCCGGTCAGATATTTTTCGATTTTGCGGGATACTCCACCTGCGCTATCGGTGTTGCCGCCTGTCTGGGTTTTGTACTTCCTGAAAACTTCCGCTATCCCTACGCGGCGATCGGATTTTCAGATTTCTGGCGGCGATGGCATATCACGCTGTCGGCATGGCTGAGAGATTATCTTTACATTCCGCTCGGAGGAAATAGAAAAGGCCAGTTCCGCACCTATATCAACCTCATGATCACCATGCTGCTCGGCGGCCTCTGGCATGGGGCAAGCTGGACATTTGTGGTATGGGGTGCCTTGCATGGATTTTATCTTTGGGTAGAGAAAATTTTGCAGGACCGCAATAAAACTACGCCGCAGGCAGCGATGGCTACAGAGTCCCTGCCCGTACAAAATGGATTGGCTTTTCCTGCTGCGTTAAAAAAAGTTTTGCCGCCGGGATTGATGGTTGCCTTATTCACTTTCTTCCTGGTGAACGTAACCTGGGTTTTCTTTCGCGCACCAGACTTCACCTCAGCCTGGAGATTGTTGCAGCCAATGTTTAGTTATCAGTCAACAGCAGCACCGGTACTCACATCAATGAGTTTGCTTAAAGTGCTGATCATCGTAGTGCTGATGCTGATCTTTCATTGGAAAATGCGCAATACCAGCGTGCTTTCCGTGGCAGGAAAGATGCCATGGTGGTTGCTTGGCATTATCTGGGCTGTTTTGCTCGGTCTTTTGATACTTAGCCAGGAAAGCAGCAGCTCCTTTATTTATTTTCAGTTTTAGCTTTTACGCCGGTGATCTTTCTGATGAGGTTCACTTCGTCCTGACGGTATGGTTTGCCGTCGGGGAGAAAGATGTCGTGAAACCATTCGTCCGGATCGCCGCCGTTTGGAAGCGGTGTATCCCATGCAAAGATGGTGTTGCTTTTGCCGGCAACAAATCCCCAGTTGATGGCACCGATGTTTTGCTGTTTAAGTAACGGAAGAATATTGGAAAACCGGCTGTTTCTTGTCCTTGCCATGTACTCAGTACAGATGAGCGGCCTGCCACTGGCTTTCAACAATTGAATGGTTCTGAGATGCCACTCGGGACTCTCATAATTATGATAGGTAACGATATCTGAGTTTGTGAGTTGAAATGCATTCAGTTTCTCAAAGCTCCAGTCCCACAATCCGGCGCTGATCGGTTGTTCGGGGTTTACATTTCTTGCCCACTTGAATACATTTTTCAGAAGCGCCATTGACGAATCTTTTTTTCCTGAGTTGCCTGGTTCGTTGTACAGATCCCAAAGGAGAATTCTTTTGTCGCGCGAAAAATGAGTCATCACATCAGTCACATATTTTTCCAGTTCAGGAAAAAGCGTTGTGTCGCTCGACATGGGTTGTCCGGGATCCTGCACCCATCCGGAATTGTGGATGCCTGTTTTGGGTGCGGGCTGCTTTCCAATTTCGGGGACCTTATTCCAGCAATCGTCAAAAAATACAAACAGGGTTGTTATACCATGTTTTGTAGCAATGTTTAAAAAACTATTCATGCGATTTTTAAAACCTGCGGGATCCTGTTTCCAGGCGAGGCTGTGCAGGTAAACGCGCATGGTATTGAAGCCAAGACCCTGTGCCCATCCCAGTTCGCGGTCAATCGTTGCGCTGTCGAATGTGGCGCCCTGCCACATTTCGAGCTGATTGATGGCAGTGCTTGGAAGAAAATCGGCTCCTGACAGCCATGGATGACTTGCATACCAGGCATTGGCTTTTTCTATTGACCAGACAGTGCCGGTTGTGGCAACTTGTGTGGCAGTGGTTTTGGTTTGTTTTTTCTGGGCGATTCCGGATAATGCAATCGAAAGAAATAGAACAACGGGCAGTATTGATTTAGCTATCGAAGTTTTGATCATGTTAATGTTTATTTTGATTCTTATTCGCCTGATAATTTGGACAAAGATGCTAATATAATCCAGTCAGCCATACGCTGCCAAAGGAAGCGATCCAGACAATGATGATGATGAGTTTTTGCCAGATACCAAGGTCTCGTAAAGGAGCGGGGTCTAATATCTGAGAAATAGCCTGGGCCAATGTTTTTTCTTTTTTCGAATGAACGTCATATTGGTCCATATCGTAGTTGTTGAACGCTGTAACGTATTGAATGGTTCTGATTCTTGACTGCTGGTAATCTTCTTCCGAAAGATTTTCGTATCCGGTATCAATTTCTACCCCGTCTTCCGCAAGCACGCGTTTTACTTTTTCTTTTTGGTGGTCCGTAAAAAGGTTGGACGCGATGATTGCCGCAAAAATCAGGAGGATATAGTTTTTATAATAAATGACGAAATAAATGATGGCGGCAATTGAGAGGCATGAGAATACCAGGGAGAGCGTTTTCTTCTGATCGAGAAAAAGGACTTCTATCATTCTGCCCCCGTCCAACGGATAGATCGGTAGCAGGTTAAACAGGTTGATGAAAATAAATCCGACCGAGAGGGAAGACAGCAGATCATTTTCTACCCAGTATAGTGAGACAACTGCAAGTATTGACCCAATGATGATTCCGGGGAATGGTCCGGCCATGAATACAATCGTTTCTTCTTTTTGTGTGATGTTTTTCTTTGAGCCCGTGGCTGCGCCGCCGAAAAAGGGAATAAAGAATATGCCGAGGTTGGAATAGTTGTAATATTTCATGGCCAGCAGATGTCCGAGTTCATGCACAAGTATCACAATGCTGATGACGATGATGACGGTGAAATTGTTGTTCAGCACATAAAATCCGATTGCTATGAAAAGCAAAAGGCTGATCGCCGTGTATATCGGTGAGATTGGTTTTTTCTCCGACAGGTTGGGTTTGTACTGAGCCGTGACGGCAGGTCCTTGCGCTGCAGAAATTGCGTCTTGTGGTTCCATTTCCATTGGATGAAGATAATTGTTTATGAAATGTTTCAGGAATGTGTAAGAAAGGCTGCCTGGCTCCGACTAATGTATAAAGCTTTTATTTACAGATGGAAAAGGAGTTCGTCGCATTAATAAACACCCACCGCGCCTTGATTTTCAAGGTCTGTAATCTGTATTGTCCCGATTACGAGAACCGGCGGGATCTTTTCCAGGAGATAGTGCTTCAGCTATGGCGGTCCTTTCCTGCATTCCGGCGCGAATCTTCCGGCAGCACCTGGATC
>JACMLD010000159.1 GCA_014379785.1 Chitinophagaceae bacterium | reverse complement strand
TTTACCCCCACTAATCTTTCATTATATAAGGCAGCCCTCACTCACCGGTCTATCAAAGACATGGCCGATGAAAACAATGAAAGGCTCGAATATCTCGGTGATGCCATCCTGAGCAGCATCGTCGCCGACTTTCTCTTCAAAAAATACCCATACAAAGAAGAGGGATTCTTAACGGAAATGAGAAGCAAGATGGTCAACCGGACCACGCTCAACGATATTGCGGTGAAAATGGGTTTCAAAAAAATTACTTACTTCAACAAACTCGACAATAGCCTCCGGATGAGCCAGATTTTTGGCAACACCCTCGAAGCAGTTGTTGGGGCAGTGTACCTCGACAAGGGCTTTAAAAAGACAAAGCTCTGGGTGCTCGAGCGCATCATTCTTCCATACCTGTTTATGGACGACCTGGAAAATCTCGAAATCAACCACAAAAACAAACTCTACGGCTGGGCCAATAAAAATGGCAAAAACCTCGAGTTTGAGACGCTGGATGAAAGAATTGAAGGTGGCAGACGCCTCTTCACCGTGGGCGCTGTGGTGAATGGAGAAATTCTGGGCGAAGGCAAGGCATATAATAAGAAAGACGCCAGTCAGATTGCCGCGCAGATAGCAGTAGAAAAGCTCGGTCTCATCGACGCAGACCCAAAATAAGCCGCCAAAATTCCCTTCCCATGTTCCTTTTTTGGATTTTTCTTCCCGCCATGGGAAAAAATCGGCGTTTGGCCCATGCTAAAAACTCATGGCCAAATCGATTTCACTCAGAGTGCCACCTCTTTTAACTTCCAACTAATCAACCTATTAACTGCCCCGGCCGTGATTCATTCCAAATAATCTGGCATCCATCGGCCGCGGCTGGTACGCCACTTGCCATAGGGTATACACCTAAGAAACAAAAACTACTTTATGAAACAGATTTTTACACTTGCTTTTCTCCTTACCATCTCAATCATTGCTTCTGCAAAGACTCCTATCACTCTCACCACCTGGTGGGGCAACTGGAACGCCAATTCAAGCTGGGATCTTAACAGAATTCCTAAGAACGGAGACTCTGTAATTATTCCTGCCGGCAAAGGAGTTGTGATGAACGCAGACATTGACATCAACAATCTTTCAGTGAATATTCTCGGAACACTTGCCCTTGAGAAAAAAATGACCCTGGGAAATCCTTCTGTAATCAAGATCGGAACAACAGGCAGACTTTATGCATGGAATGCAAATCGTTTAAACGAATTAATTACAATCGGCGGTGTTAGAAAATTCGACCAGACAACATCTTTCAATGTATATGGAATTTCTGTTGCAAACAGAAATTCTGGTGTAGCGCCAAACGGATTTGCTCCATTGTCTGCCTTACCCGTAACATTCAGCAGCTTCAATGCAACAAAGAATGACAACGCTGTTGTACTTACATGGACAACTGCAAACGAATTCAACAACAACAATTTCGAAATTGAAAAAAGCACAGACGGACTTAATTATAATGTAATCGCGGTGATGATGGGTGCCGGAACTTCATCAACTTCTTCAAGCTATAAATTCACCGATAAAAATATAAGCAACTCAGTAGTTTACTACCGTCTTCGCCAGGTGGATATCGATGGCAATTCAAAATACTCGGTTGTGAAAACAATCAGCGGTAACGGAAAAGTAGCAGATGCAAAAATCTATGCTGCCAACAAACAAATCAATATAGAACTCAACAACGAAGTGAAAGGAAATCTGTCAGTGCGCGTGGTGAGTATGAGCGGACAGGTAGTAGCACAGAAGAATTATCAGAATGCTTCTTACAAAATAAATCTTGCCATAAACAATCAGAACAACGGTGCATTCATCGTGCAACTCACAGACGGAAAAGGCTGGTCGACTTCTTCAAAAGTAATGCTCTAATAGTTTTTCAGTTTCATAGGTAGTAGTTGGCCCCTTTGCAGGGGCCTTCTTATTTTATTTCCATACACAATTCTATGAGCACGCCATTCGTACCGCGGGGATGAAGAAAACAGACCAGTTTATTGTCGGCTCCCTTTTTTGGTTCCGGTGAAATCAAAACAAATCCCTCGGATACCAGCCGCTCCATTTCTGCATATATATCATCCGTCTCAAATGCCAGGTGATGAATGCCCTCTCCTTTCTTCTCAATAAATTTTGCAATAACGCCGTTATCCTCCGATGATTCCAGCAGCTCAATCTTTGTTTCGCCGGACTTGAAAAAAGCCGTCCGGACATTCTCCGATTCGACTGTTTCAGTTTTGTAACAGGGAGTATTTAGCAGTTTTTCGAAAAGCGGTATCGAATCGTTCAGGTTCTTTACCGCTATGCCGATATGTTCTGTTTTTCGCATAACGCAATTTCTGTATTCAGACGGGATTTTCAATGATCAGCTTCAAATGCCGACGCAAGTCCTGTAAATTTGCAGATGGCATTTCAACCCGTCTACATGGATTACAATGCAACCACGCCCTGCGATCCCGCAGTGGTTGCCGCCATGCTGCCTTACTTCAGTCAACATTTCGGAAATGCAGCAAGTCACAATCACTCATATGGCTGGGAAGCTGGTGAAGCAGTAAAAATTGCGAGGGAACAACTTGCTGACCTTATCGGAGCCGAACCCAACGAGATCATTTTTACCAGCGGCGCTACCGAAGCAATCAACCTGGCTCTGAAAGGGGTTTTTGAAAAATATGCGCGCAAGGGTGCACATATCATTACGGCACCAACCGAACATATGGCGGTACTGGACACCTGCAGCTGGCTTGAAAAGCGCGGCGCAGAAATAACGGTTCTCCCCGTCGACCACCACGGTATGATAGACCTGCAGGTTCTCGAGGCATCCATTCGTACAGATACCATTCTCATTTGCCTGATGCTTGCCAACAACGAAACCGGCGTGATTTTTCCAGTCAGGCAGATCAGCGAAATAGCGAGAAAACACAGGATAGTCTTTTTTACCGATGCCACACAGGCCGTGGGGAAAATCGCAGTGGATGTTCAGGAAGATGGAATTGATATCATGTGCTGCTCGTCTCATAAGATTTATGGTCCGAAGGGTGTGGGTGCTTTGTATGTGCGCCGAAAAGACCCGCGTGTGACGCTGGCGGCGCAGATGCAGGGTGGCGGTCATGAAAAAGGACTGAGAAGCGGTACACTCAATGTACCGGGCATCGTCGGAATGGGAAAGGCGGCCGAAATTTGTTTGGGTTCGCAGAACGAAGAAGGAAAGCGCTTGAGTGGGTTGCGGGATATGCTCGAGAGAGAAATGCTGGCGATTCCGGGCGCAGTGATAAACGGGGCCGGACAACCCCGGCTTCCCCAGGTGGCCAATATCTGTTTTGACGGCCATTCCGGCGTTTTGGGGATCACCGGCAAGATTGCGCTTTCTTCAGGGTCTGCCTGTACATCTGCCTTACCAGCCCCCAGCCATGTGCTCAAAGCAATGGGACTTTCCGATGAGGCAGCAGCCTCGAGCCTGAGATTTAGCCTGGGAAGGTTTACAACCGAAGAAGAGGTGAGATTTGCAGTGGAAGAAATGAATCGATTTTTGAGTAAAATAGAAATCCCCCGCTGATGCAGGGGATTCCATTTGCAGTTGGTTTTGGTTATTTCGATATGGCCTAAACCGTCAATTATATTTAAAAAGCTGAATCGTTGTGAGCCACGAATTTAGGAGAGATCGCTAACCAGAAAAAAGACAGTTTTAATGTCTGTTTAATGAGGCAATCCTAATGTCTGAAGTGCTGCATGAATCGTGATTTATTTTTAGAAAATCCTAAAAGATTGATTTCAACCATTATTTTTGAAGCATGTGGCCTGTTTGCAAAAAAGAATTTCGTCAGTTTTTCAGCAGCCTGACCGGCATGATAGCCCTTGCTGTTTTCCTGCTTCTCAATGGATTGTTTCTTTTTGTCTTTCCCGATACCAGCGTTTTTGATTACGGATATGCTACGCTCGACCGTTTTTTTGAACTGTCGCCCTGGATCCTGACCTTTCTCATCCCGGCCATTACCATGCGTAGCCTTTCCGACGAATTCCGGGCCGGCACTTACGAAATACTGCATACCAAACCATTGACCCATACTGCCATACTCGGCGGTAAATTTCTGGGCTGCCTGCTCATTGTGACCCTTGCATTACTACCTACCCTTGTATATGCATTTAGTGTAGAAGCATTGAGTGCTGAAAATGCGGGTCTTGACACCGGGGGCACAGCCGGTTCCTATATCGGTCTCTTCTTTCTTGCCGCTTCTTTCACCGCGATCGGTATTTGTTGCTCGAGCTTTACGTCGAATGCTGTGATCGCCTTCATTCTCAGTGCATTTGCATGCTTTATTCTTTATACTGGTTTCAACGCCATCAGCAGAATACCCGCTCTTGCAAACGGGAGTGATTATTACCTGCAGATGCTTGGCATCGATTTTCACTACCGGAGCATCAGCCGCGGTGTTGTCGACAGTCGCGACCTGATATATTTCCTCAGCGTAATTGCCTTCTTTCTCATTTTCACCCAAAGAAACCTCGTGACACGCAAACCCTGAGCTCCATGAAAAAATTATTTTCTACAAAATACTGGTGGATTGTCCTGCTCCTCATATTGGTGCTGGTCAATTACCTCTCATCCTTTCTGCATTTCCGATTCGACCTCACAGCAGAAAAACGATATACGCTCTCCGCTTCCACCGAAAAACTGCTGGCAGGGCTGGATGACCAGGTAAATATCACGGTATTTTTGAATGGTGAAATGCCTGCGAGCTTCACAAAATTGCGAAACTCTACCGACGAGCTGCTGCAGGAATTTAAAGATGCCGGAAAGTCGAAGCTCAGGATAAAATTTGAAAAACCGGGAGACGGTCTCGACGACACAGCCAAACTATACTTTCTCGATTCCATCGCAAAACTAGGTATCAAACCGTACACAATCAACGCACAGATAAAGGAGGGCGAAGGTTCCGAACAGCGGCAGGTGGTTCCCGGCGCGCTGATATCTTACCGCAACCGCGTATCGGCAGTAGATTTGCTCTCCGGCCAGAATTCAGCGCTCGACGAAACCTCCATCAACCGCGTGGAAGCTACCCTGGAATACAAATTTGCAAGCGCAATCCAAAAAATTACCGAAGACAGTCTTCCCCTGGTGGGTTACATGGTGGGAAACGGACAGCCCCTTTCCTACAATGTGTATGATCTGATCGAAAACACGCTTAAAAGGAATTATCATTTCCGCATTTTTCAGCTAGATAGTTTTCCAACGATACCATCGGTTTTCACAGCGATGGTAATTGCAAAACCCACAGAGAAATTCACCGACGAACAGAAATTCAAAATCGACCAGTATATCATGCACGGAGGGAAGGTTTTGTGGATGGTCGACAATCTCTATGCAGAAATGGACAGCCTCCGCCGCACACAAAATGAATTCATCGCGTTCGACCGGGGTCTTAACCTCGAAGATCTGTTTTTCAAATATGGTGTCAGGATCAACCAGGACCTGGTGCAGGACCTGAACTGCGATAATATCTCTACTGTGGTGGGTGATGTTGGCGGCAAGCCACAGATACAGGAACTCGCATGGCCTTATTTTCCGCTTCTTTCCAATCAAAGCGGCCACCCCATTGCCAAAAACCTGGATTATGTAGTGGCACAATTTCCCAACAGCATCGACACCGTGCTGGCGGCCGGAGTAAAGAAAACAGTGCTTTTGTCGACATCTGTACGATCCCGCAAACTGACAACCCCTGCAAAAGTGAGCTGGAACAGCATTCAGACAATAGAAGACAAGGAAAAATTCAACCAGGGCAATATACCTGTAGCCGTGCTTCTCGAAGGAAAATTCACTTCACTTTACGCCAACCGCCTCACTTCCCAGATGCGCGACTACCTATCGGCACTCAACGAACAATTCTTTCCCGAAAGCAACAACGCCGGCAAGATGATCGTTATCGCCGATGGTGACCTTGCACTTAACCAGGTTACCCAGAAAGACGGACCACTGGCGATGGGCATGAGCGACCCCTTGCTCAGGTTTAAATACGCCAACAGCGAATTCATCTCAAACTGCGTTGAATACCTTACCGACGACTCCGGAATTCTGGAAACCCGTGGCAAAGATTTTACATTGAGATTATTGGATCAGAAGGAGCTGGAAGAAGGGAAAACGAAATGGCAACTCATCAATATCATAGTCCCGTTACTGCTGGTTTTCCTTTTTGGTACAGTTTTTCAAATTATAAGGAGAAGAAGCTATCGCTGACAGGCAGTCCCCTCATGCTGGCGTATATTTGCATCTCAAAATTTAAGAAATGACAGCTGAGCAAATCACATATCTGGTGTTTGGAATTGTTTTGGTAATTGCCCTGATTTTCGACCTCGGCCTGCTTAGCAAAAGTTCACAGACCATTTCTACAAAAAAAGCGCTTACACAGACCATCTTCTGGGTCTCCCTGGCTGTAGCCTTTGGAGTTTACGTGTGGTTTCAGGACGGCAAAGTCATTGCCATCGAATACATCAGCGCATATCTCATGGAGTGGAGTCTGAGTATCGACAATATATTCGTATTCATATTGATTTTTTCCTTTTTCGGCATCAGGGAATCGCATTACGCCCGGGTGCTGCTCATCGGTATCCTCATGGCGATTCTTCTCAGGATTGCTTTTATATCGGTTGGTATTGAACTCGTACAGCGCTTCGACTGGATCCTTTATGTATTTGGGGTCTTCCTCGTAATCACCGGTGTAAAAATGTTTGCCGCAAACAAGGATGAGGAAGTGAAGCTGGAAGAAAACTTCGTCTACAAAATTCTAAAGAAAATTCTACCGCTTACCAGCGAAGAAAATGGAAGTCACCTCACCGTGGTTAAAAATGGCAAACGATTCTACACCCGCATTTTTGTGGTGATCGTAATGCTGGCCACCACCGACGTCATATTTGCCGTGGACTCCATACCCGCGGTCTTCGCCATTTCACAAAAACCGCTGGTGATCTACACCTCCAATATTTTTGCGGTGCTCGGTCTAAGGTCCCTGTTTTTCCTGTTAAAAGGAGCGGTGAATAAATTCAGTCACCTTCAGCAGGGTATTGCAATCGTGCTGGTGTTTATCGGACTTAAAATGCTTGTTGTACTTTTTGATATCCATGTGCCTGTATATATTTCTCTTATCATGATCATCGTCTGCCTGGTCACTTCTATCCTTTATTCATTGCAGATAGCAGCAAGACAGGTTGAAAAGGAGAAGGAAAATCAGGAATTAAAAGACTGACGAATACATTGTACACTATTGAAAATATCGCAGCGATTGTAAAAGGCCAGCTATCAGGGGGGAGCGCTACAACCCTGATAGAACACCTCGCACTCGACAGCCGAAAAATTCTCTTTCCCGGAACGTCCGCATTTTTTGCACTGAAGGGCGGCAGGCGTGATGGCCATGGATTTCTAGAAGAAGTATATGAAAAAGGAATCCGTTGTTTTATCCTAAACGCTGAAACAACCCATCAGCTGCCTGAAGACGCAGCCATCATCACTGTAAAAGATACCCTCTCCGCACTGCAGCAACTGGCAGCCTTTCACCGCAAACAATTTTCAATTCCTGTGATCGGCATCACGGGAAGCAACGGCAAAACCATTGTGAAAGAATGGCTCAACCAGATACTGGAACAGAAATACAATATTGTAAGAAGTCCGAAAAGCTACAACTCACAGATCGGAGTGCCACTCAGTGTATGGCAGATAAATGCAGAACACAATCTTGCCATTTTTGAAGCGGGGATTTCTCAGAGCGGTGAGATGGACAAACTTGAAAAAATAATACAGCCAACCATTGGCATATTCACAAATATCGGTGAGGCGCATAGCGAAGGCTTTCTAAACCTGCGGCAAAAAGTAAAAGAAAAACTGCAGCTATTCAAACATGTACAGACACTGATTTATTGTACAGACTATCCGGAGATCAACGAAGGGGTTGCCGACCTGGTGCAGCGTCTGAGAAACAAACCCGAAGACAAGCTCAATCTTTTTAGCTGGAGCATGAAAACAGATGCAGTGCTGCGTATCATTTCTTTGATCCGCGACACCGAATATGTTTATATCAGCGCCGAATACAGAAATCGTGAAATCTCCATCCGGATACCCTTGCTCGACAATGCCTCTCTCGAAAACAGCATCAATTGCTGGTGCCTGCTGCTCCACATGGGTAAGGAGGACAGCTTTATCCAGCAGAAAATGGAGCAGCTCGGAAATGTGCCGATGCGGCTTGAATTGAAAAAAGGAATCAACAACTGCTCTATTATAAACGACAGCTATTCAGCTGATCTCAGTTCACTCAAAATCGCGCTCGATTTTCTTGCGCAACAGCAGCAACACCATAAAAAAACCGTCATCTTATCGGATATTCTGCAAAGCGGTAAAAGTGATACTGCGTTGTACGAAGTAGTGGCCGCCACACTGAAGCAAAAAAAAATCAACCGTTTCATTGGTATTGGCCCGCAAATGATCAGGCACAAACAGCCTTTCGAAACAGTCGCTGGTCTTGAGGTGAAACTTTATGAAAGCATAGAAGCATTCAGAAAAGATTTTTACAATCTTCATTTTCAGAATGAAACCATATTACTGAAAGGCGCAAGAGTTTTTGCTTTCGAGCAAATCATCCCGCTGCTTGAGCAGAAGGTTCACCAGACGATGCTGGAAATCAACCTCACATCCTTCGTACACAACCTGCGCCAGTACCAGCATCTGCTTGCACCCACCACAAAAATAATGGCCATGGTGAAAGCGTTTTCCTATGGCAGCGGCAGTTTCGAAATTGCGAATCTGCTGCAGTTTCACAAAGTCGACTACCTGGCTGTTGCGTATGCCGATGAAGGCGTTGAGTTACGGCAGGCCGGCATCACCCTGCCGATCATGGTCATGAATCCGGAAGAATCCAGTTTTGACGCCATCGTACAATTTCAACTCGAGCCTGACATTTATTCACCCGAGCTTCTGGAAAGTTTTAATCGTTTTCTGGAAAGTTCGGCACTGACCGACTACAATATCCATGTAGAATTGGAAACAGGCATGAACAGGCTGGGATTTGATATTTCTGACATCAGGACAGCGGCCGAAAAACTAAAGAATTCAAGATGTCGTGTGCAATCTGTATTCAGTCACCTCGTGGGAAGTGAAGATGCCGCACAGGATGAGTTCACCAGGAAACAGGGGGCTACTTTTCTGGAAGCCTGCGAACAGCTGTCTTCTGTACTTGGACATAACTTTATCAAACACATGCTCAATACAGCAGGCATCAGTCGCCACCCTGAGATGCAGTTTGACATGGTGAGACTCGGAATCGGTTTGTATGGAATAGACAGCACAGATTCGGGCAGTCTGCAGCTCAAAGAGGTTTCCACTTTAAAAACCACCATTGCTCAGATAAAGCACCTCAAAAAAGGAGATACCGTTAGCTATGGCAGAAAGGGTGTTATCAAAAAAGATTCTTTGATTGCCACAGTAAGACTTGGCTATGCAGATGGCTATCCGCGGAGACTGAGTAATGGCAAAGGAAAAATGATGGTGGCGGGAAAGGCGGCTCCGGTTATCGGTAATATCTGCATGGATATGACGATGCTCGACATCACCGGAATACCAAATATCTCAGAAGGTGAAGATGTGATCGTGTTCGGTGATCAGCTGTCCATCAACGAGCTGGCCGAATGGGCAGAAACCATTCCTTACGAAATCATGACGGGCATTTCGCAGCGTGTAAAACGCGTGTACATCGAAGAATAGTGGATTAGTTTAGGCCGGCATTGTGTCGGCTGAACAACTTTTCATCCGTTTTAAGACGTTGTTCCCATCTCCAGGCAGTAAGCATCATATCTTCCAGATTGTACCGGATGGACCAGCCAAGCTGTGTTCTCGCATATTCGTTGTTGGCATAAATGGCAACCACGTCACCCGGACGCCGGGGACCAATCACATAATTTAGTTTTACCCCGCTTATTTTCTCAAATGCGCTGATGGCTTCAAGCACTGTCACTCCGTTTCCGCTTCCGAGGTTGAAGACCTCGCATTTCTTTGTATTCTTTTCCGTGATCAGGTATTCGAGCGCGAGCGTATGTGCGTGAGCGATGTCTGATACATGGATATAATCGCGCAGGCAGGAACCGTCGCGTGTGGGATAGTCATCACCATGTACTTTCATCTGAGGCAACTTGCCAATGGCAGTTTGCGTGATGGCGGGTACCAGGTTGGCAGGCGCGCCAATCGGCAACTCACCAATCTGAATGGTCGGATGTGCTCCAACCGGATTAAAATATCTCAGCAGAATGCACTGCACATCATTCGCTTTTGCAAACTCATTGATGATCTGTTCACCCATTTGTTTTGTGTAACCGTAAGGAGACTCGGCCGGCTTCGGTGGTGTTTTCTCTGTAACAGGTATCGTCTCCGGATTGCCGTAAACAGTACATGAAGAAGAAAAAACAAAATATGGAATCTTAAACTCGTGTACGCACTTCAGAAGATTGATAAGTGACATGAGATTGTTCTCAAAATACATCAGCGGCTGCTTCACCGATTCTCCCACTGATTTGTACGCAGCAAAATGGATTATACCTTCTATGTCTTCGTTTTCCTGAAATATGGCGAAAGTGTCATCGTAGTTGCAAAGATCAACACGATAATTTTTTACCTTTTTACCGGTGATTTTCTCCACGCCTTCGAGGATGCGCGATGAGGATCTTGAATTATTGTCGACAGAAATTACATCAAAACCATTTTCTATCAAATCTACAACTGTGTGGGAGCCAATATATCCGCAACCGCCGGTAACGAGGATTTTTTTCATTCAGTGCTGTTATTACAAAGATAAATTTACTATTCTTCTATCATATTCATCAGGTATTGGCCATATCCGCTTTTCAGCAAGGGCTGGGCCGTCTTGATGAGCTGTTCTTTATTGATAAACCCTTTGCGGTAAGCAATTTCTTCAATACAGGATATTTTAATTCCCTGTCTTTGTTCAATTACCTGTACAAACTGCGAAGCCTGCATGAGCGAATCAAAAGTGCCTGTGTCGAGCCAGGCCGTACCCCTGTCGAGTATGGACACTTTCAGCTTACCCTGACGAAGATACTCTTTGTTGACGTCGGTAATTTCATATTCTCCGCGTGGGCTTGGCTTGAGCTCGCGGGCAATTTTTACTACATCGTTGTTATAGAAATACAGCCCGGGTACGGCGTAGTTGCTTTTCGGTTTTGCCGGTTTTTCTTCTATTGACACCGCTTTCAAATCAGCGTCAAATTCAACCACTCCGTAACGTTCGGGGTCGCTCACCCGGTAGGCGTAGACAATGCCGCCTTCAGGATTCGTGTTGGCCGCCAGCATGGTACCGAGACCGCTGCCGTAAAATATGTTGTCGCCCAGCACCAGCGCCACGCTGTCGTCGCCGATGAAATCTGCGCCTCTTACAAAAGCCTGCGCCAGACCATTTGGCAGGGGCTGTTCGGCATAGGTGAATTTGAGTC